>CAZTCM010000010.1:0-22290 GCA_964612285.1 uncultured Alistipes sp. | reverse complement strand
AGGAGGTGCGCCAGATTTGCGAGGAGCTGGCCTCGGGAAAAATCGATATTCTGATTGGTACGCACAAGATGCTCGGCAAGCAGATTCGTTTCCGCGACCTGGGACTGCTCATCATCGACGAGGAGCAAAAATTCGGGGTGGCGGCGAAAGAGAAACTCACCGAGTTGAGCGTGTCGGTCGATACGCTGACCCTGACGGCTACGCCCATTCCGCGCACGCTGCAATTCTCGCTCATGGGCTCGCGCGACCTTTCGGTCATCTCGACCCCTCCGCCCAACCGCCAGCCGATTCTCACCGAGTCGCACGCCTTTTCCGAGGAGATTATCCGCGATGCCGTCGAGCAGGAGTTGGCGCGTGGCGGACAGGTCTACTTCGTGCACAACCGCGTCGAGGATTTGCTCACGATGCAGGGGCTGATTACGCGTCTTTGCCCGAAGGCGAAGGTCGGGGTGGGGCACGGCAAGATGCCGTCCGAGCAGCTCGAAAAGCTGATTATGGACTTCATCTACGGCGATTTCGATGTGCTGCTCTCGACGACGATTGTCGAGAACGGTATCGACATCCCGAATGCCAATACGATTATCATCAACAACGCCCAGAATTTCGGCCTGAGCGATCTGCACCAGCTGCGTGGGCGCGTAGGCCGCTCGGATAAGAAGGCTTTCTGCTACCTGCTCTCGCCTCCCGATGAGTTGCTGACAGCCGATGCGCGGCGACGCCTGCGTGCCATCGAGGAGTTCTCGGACCTCGGGTCGGGCTTCAACATCGCGATGCAGGACCTCGACATGCGCGGCGCGGGCAACCTGCTCGGCGCCGAGCAGAGCGGCTTTATGGCCGACCTCGGTTTCGAGACCTACCAGAAGATTCTCAACGAGGCGATTGCCGAGTTGCGCCAGGAGGGACTGCTCCTGCCGGGCATGAGCGACAAGGAGCAGGAGGTGGTCGATGCGATGCACTTCATCGACGATGCCCACATCGAGATCGAGGTCGAGGCGGGGCTGCCCGACAGCTATGTGGCACAGCAGGCCGAGCGCCTGAAACTCTACCGCGAACTCGACTCGCTGAAAGACGAGGAGGCGTTGCGGGGCTTCGAGATGCGACTCAAAGACCGCTTTGGCGAGCTGCCGCGTGCTGCCTGCGAATTGCTGAACGTTGTGCGCCTGCGCTGGGAGGCCATCCGTCTCGGCATGGAGCGCGTGAAGGTGAAGAACGGATTGATGATTGTCCACTTCGTCGGGGAGCAAAATTCGCCCTACTACCAGAGCGAGACATTCCGCAATCTGCTGCTGTACATTACCCAACATCCCGACCGCTTTGTCCTCAAACAACACAATAATCGCCTCGGTATGACCGTTAGAGCGGTGAAAGATGTCGAAGCGGCCTGGAAAACCTTACAATCACTCGGATGAACCTGCTCGTAGATATTGGAAATACCCGCATGAAGTGGGCCGTGGCCGATTCGGCGGGGCAGATTGTGGCGGTGGAGGCGGGACCCCTGACCGATGAGGTGCTGGCGCAGTGGGTTGCGCACTACAGGGTGCAACGTGCCATCTGCTCCTCGACACGCGGTGCCGTGCCGGAGGTGGTGGCGCTGCTCGAACGTCGTGTGGCGCAGGTCGTGCCCTTTACGGCCGAAACCCCCGTGCCGCTGACGATTCGTTACGCTACGCCCGAGACGCTGGGACGCGACCGCGTAGCCGCTGCCGTGGGGGCTGCAACGCGCTTCCCGAAGCGCAACTGCCTGGTGGTCGATTTTGGTACGGCGCTGACCTTCGATGTCGTTTCGGCCGACGGGGGCTTTCGGGGTGGGGCCATCTCGCTCGGAGTGTCGAACCGTTTTCGGGCCTTGCAGGAGTATACGGCGAGCCTGCCCTTGTGCTGCCCGACCGACGAACAACAACTCCTGGGCGACTCGACTCGTTCGGCCATCGAGCAGGGCGTCATGAACTCCGTGCAGTTCGAATTGGAGGGCTATATCGGCCGCTTGGAGGAGAAATTTCACGATTTATGCGTAATTTTTACCGGTGGAGAGTCGAATTTCTTTGTGAAACGAATTAAAAATACGATATTTGCAGAGCCTAATTTGGTGTTTTGCGGTTTGAACCGAATTTTAGAATACAATGCAACAACGAAAAAATAGTCTGAAAAGGCTTTTGGCCGTGGTGGCCGTGGTAATGACGGTGTCGGCGGCTTGGGCACAGACCAGCAGTATCAATGCCTTCTCGCCCTACACGATGTATGGCATCGGAGAGATTAACACCCCCGGAACGCTGTCGATGCGTTCGATGGGCGGTGTGGGCGTTGCTGCCCGCCAGACGGGTATGATTAACCTGCTCAATCCGGCAGGTTTCAGCCTGGTGACCCGCAAGAGCGTGCTGCTCGACGTCGCCCTCGAAGGCCAAAACTACTACAACTACCAAACCGTTGCCGGCGAGGAGAAGAAATCGGCCTACAACAGCATGAACATCCGCTCGTTTGCGCTACTCCTGCCCGTGGCCAAGAGTTTTGGTCTGGCCATCAGCGTAACGCCTTACAGCTCGGTGGGCTATCGCATGATGTACGACCACGAATACGACGCTTCGGACCCCATTTGGGGCCATGTCGGCCGTGTCAATTACAGCTATCAGGGCGAAGGTGACGTGACGGAGGTGAAAATCGGCCTCGGCTACGAGGTGGTGAAGAACCTCTCGGTGGGTATCGCCATGCAATACTATTGGGGCGATATCGACCGCTTGTTTGTGATGACTCCCGTGTCGATTGTCGGCTCGGGCGCCTATGGCTCGGTGAGTGGCGCTTCGGAGTATGCCATCTCGCGCATTAAGGCGCAGGTGGGTGTGCAGTGGAATGCCATCCTGACCCAGAAACGCATCCTCACACTCGGTGCTGCCTACGACTTTGGCGGCGATTTGAAGCCCTCGGTGACGAGCACCGTGCAGGGCGGCGACCTCTACGCCACTTCCATCATGGCCGATGCCAATGACATGGATATCATCTTGCCGCGCCAACTGAGCCTCGGTGCCTTCTACCAGACGGCCAAATGGTCGGTGGGGTTGGATTATACGTTCCAGGGCTGGGAGGATAACTCGTGGCGTGAGCATACGGGCGTCACGGGCGCCGAGCAGAGCTCGATGGAGGTAGCCTACACCAACACGCACACCGTGAAGGCGGGTGTCGAGTGGGTGCCGGCTCGCTACGACACGCGTCGCTTCTGGCGTCGCTGGGCCTATCGCGCCGGTATTCGTTACGGCAGCCACAACCAAACCTTCAATGGGCAGCAACTCGACGAGTTGGCCATTACGGCCGGTTTGGGGATTCCGATTAAATTCCTCGGCGTGTCGGCCGTCGATATCGGCTTCGAATATGGCAATCGCGGTTTCAATGTCGCCAAAGAGTTGGGTTTGGTGCGTCAGGAGTACTTCAAATTTGGCGTCGGCTTCAAACTCTTCGCCGGTGCCGAGAACCACGAATATTGGTTCCTCCGTCCGAAGTATGATTAATGCTCGCTGTTGAACAGATAGAACAAACAAACAATAAACATAACAAAAATTTACTATCCATGAAAAGCTTAAAGATTTTGTTTACGGCAGCCTTCTCGCTCATGGCAATGGCGACGATGGCGCAGCAGGATTTCAGCGATCCGCGTTATGCCCGCTATGGCGATACGCCCGAGCAGCGCGAGCAGAACATTCTTCGCAGCAACTTCCTCAAAGAGGCTGTGCAGAACAAGGACTACAATTTGGCAGCTCACTACTTCCAGCAGCTGTTGGCCGACCGCCCGAAGGTGTCGGTGAACATCTACAAGTATGGTGCGATTATCTATCGCAACAAAATCAACCGTGCCAAGTCGGTAGCCGAGAAGAAGACGATGATTGACTCGCTGCTGGCCGTTTACGATGCTCGCGTACTCCACTTTGGCGACAGCGCCAAGGAGGGTAAGGCCTATGTACTCGATGTGAAGGCCCGCGACGTGCTCAACTTCATGGCCAACAACCGTGCCGCCATCCGTCAGGCCTTCCGCGAGGCGATTGAGGCCGGTGGCGAGCAGACCAACCCCGAGACCATCGTGGTGTTCTTCTCGAACCTTTGCGACGACTACCAGAATACGGACGAGGTGATGCCCGAGGAGATTATCGCCGAGTATGACCGCCTGACCCCCTTCTTGGAGGCACATCCCAACTTCAAGGAGCAGTTCGATGCCGCCTTTGGCCGCAGTGGTGCTGCCGATTGCGAGAACCTCGAAAAGCTGTTCCGCGCCAAGTTGGAGGCTGCTCCCGAGGATGTGGAGGTGCTGAACCAGGCCGTGTCGCTGATGACGCGTGCCAACTGCCAGAGCGACTTCTACTTCGAGGTTGCCGAGAAGTCGTATGCCGCACAGCCTTCGGCTCAGATGGCCATCTACCTGGCTCAGGCCTTCAAGAACAAGGGTGACTATGAGAAGGCTTCGAAGTACCTGAACGCCTCGCTTGCTACGGAGGAGACTCCCGAGGAGCGCCAGAAACTGCTGACGCAGATTTCGGTGGTTGAACTCGTTGCCAACAACATCTCGGCCGCTGCCAAGGCTGCCAAGGAGGCGATGGAGCTCAATCCTGAGGATGGTGTGCCCGTCTTCGTATTGGCCCAGTGCTATGGCATTTCGGCTTCGAACTGCGGCGAGCAGTTTGAGCGTCAGGCCGCCTGCTGGGTAGCCTACGACACGATGACCAAGGCTGTTGCGCTGTTGGAGAACAACCCCGAGTACCTCGATACGGCCAAGCAGGCCCAAGCTGCCTTCCGCAACCGTTTCCCGAGCCAGGAGGAGTGTTTCATGCGCGACCTTCAAGCCGGCAACTCCTACCGCGTAACCTGCGGCCTGGCAGCCGGTATCACGACGACGGTACGTCCCCGCTAATTGGTCATTAACCCGATTGGATGATGACGACCTTTGTCACGCGATATATGTGGGTAGCACTCCTCGTTGTGGGGAGTGCTATCTTGCTATTCTCGTGTGACGAGCAGGCGGCGAAGCGCGATGCTGCGGCCGAGGCAGCCATGATGACCGAGTACAGCGAACATCTCTCGATTGTCATGTCGCAAAACGGTCGTCGCTCCTACTTTTTCGAGACCCCGCTCGTGGAGGGGTATACGCTGGGTGCCGAGCCCTACCGCGAATTTCGCCGCGGCATTAAGATTACCACCTACCAAGACGACTCGCTCGCTACGGTCGATGCTGTCTTGACGGCCAACTACGCCATTTACTACGAGAAACGCGAATTGTGGGAGGCGAAAGGTGATGTAGAGGTGCATAAGTTTGACGGCACGGAGGTCTACACGCAACAACTCTTCTGGAACGCCCGCACGAAGAAGGTCTACTCGAACGTGGACACGAAGCTGGTCAAGGGCAACAACCAATTTGTCGGCGAACGCTTCGAGTCGGACGAGGATTTCAAGGATTGGCGTTTCTACTACCAGAAGAGCCGCATGGAGGTCAATGTGGCCCCGGGTGAGGGGAGCGATTCCACCGCTGCGGCCGCCGCACCTGCGGTGGAGCCGGAGCGCACCGACCTCCCGCACCAGGAGGAACTGACCGTGCAGCCGATGCCGCTGCAACCGGCTCACCGTGTGATGCAACGCGAGCGAAGCGTGAAGAAGCGTCCTGTGCGAGAGGCCCTGCAACGGAGCGAACACGGACAGGAGGCACGTCCGATACGTCTCGAAGAACCTGCAAAATTAGAGTAAGATGCTGACAACCATCCTGCTGATTATCTTGATGCTCACCCTCTCCGCCTTTTTCTCGGGGATGGAGATTGCCTTCACGAGCAAGAATCGCTTAAAGTTGGAGCTCGACCGCAAGCAGAGTCGTCTGTTCGACTCGATTGCCAACGTGTTGGAGCGCCACCCGGGGCAGTACATCACAACGATTTTGGTCGGCAACAACATTGCGCTGGTCATCTACTCGCTCTGCATGTCGCTGTTCTTGCGCGGCATCTTTGCCTTGTGTGGCTGGGAAGAGTTGGCCTCGCGGGGTTCGGTGGCAGTCGAGACGGCCGTTTCGACCATCGTCATCATCTTTGTAGGCGAATTCTTGCCCAAGTCAATTAGCAAGAACAACCCCAATTTCTACTATCGCACCTTCGCGTCGCTCATCTACCTCTTTTATATTCTGCTCTATCCGTTGGCGCGCTTTACGACCCTCTTGTCGCAAGGCATTCTGCGTCTCTTTGGCCGAAAAACCGAGGCGCAACCTACGCTTCCCTCGTTCAACCACGATGATTTGGCTGCGTTGCTCGATACGAGCTCGGAGACGAAATCCGATTCGGACAACGAGCTGAAAATTTTCCAAAACGCCCTCGACTTTGCCGACCGGCGCGTGCGCGACTGCATGGTGCCGCGCATCGATGTCGAGGCGGTCGATATTGACGAGACGACCATCGAGATGCTGACCGAACGCTTTGTCGAATCGAAATATTCGCGCCTGTTTGTCTATCGGCAGAATATCGACAACATCATCGGCTATGTCAATTCGAAGAGCCTCTTCACCCATCCGCAGAGTGTCGAGGAGGTGATGATGGAGGTCAACTACCTGCCCGAAACGATGCCTTTGCAGGCCGTGTTGCAGAACTTCACGAAGCACGGGTCGAATATTGCAGTGGTCATCGACGAGTTTGGCGGTACGGCCGGCATCATCTCGCTCGAAGATGTCTTGGAACAGATTTTTGGCGAGATTGAGGATGAGCACGACGAGACCGAGGAGATTGAAAAACAGGTAGGCGAAGGGGAGTATGTCTTCTCGTGCCGCTTGGAGGTGAAGTACCTCAACGAGAAATATGACCTCGGTTGCGAGGAACAGAAGGAGTACGACACGCTGGCCGGTCTGATTATCGCCCACTACGACGGCATCCCGTCGGCGGGTGAGATTTTGGTCATTGGCGGGCTTCAAATTCGCATTTTGCGCACCACTCGTTCGCGTATTGAGCTGGCAAGAGTGAAAAAAATCGTTTAATTGGTGGCTGATTCGGATAAAATAACTATCTTTGGAGGCTAAAAAGCAACAAAATAATTAATTCAATTTATATGGCAAGTCTAAACACACTTCGCACCAAGTTCGGTGTCATCCTTTCGATTGTGATCGGCATCGCACTTTTGGCATTTATCCTCTCGCTGAAAACCGAGATGGGATTCGCCGGCAACGACCCCAAGGTGGGCGTGATGAACGGCGAGAAGATCAACTATTCGGAGTACTACAACCACTACGAGCAGATCAAGGTTCAGTCGGGCGTGACGGAGAGCGACGAGCAGCAGGCTGCTATGTTGGCCAATGCAACGTGGCAGTCGCTGATTGCCGACCACGTTTTCGAGCCCGCTTTGGCCGAGATGGGTCTGCAATTTACCGAGGCCGAGCGCATGGCGCTGCTCAGCGGTGAGCAGTTCTCGCAGACGCTCTACAACGCCTTCGCCGACCCCGCAACGGGTGCTTACAACGTCGCTGCCGTGAGCCAGTTCTTGGCCCAGGCCGAGGCTGACCCCCAGGCGCGTGCCGCATGGAATCAGCTCTTGGAGCAGTTGCAGTTGGAGAGCTCGATGCAGAAGTACTACGGCTTGGTCAAGGGTGGAACGTATGTCAACGCCTTGGAGGTTGCCAATGGCGTGAAGGCTGCCAACGAGACCTATGCCGGCAAGTGGACCGTAAAGCGTTACAACCAGGTTCCCGATTCGCTCTTCACGGTTTCGTCGAGCGAGATTAAGAAGTACTACAAGGAGCACAAGGCCAACTACAAGCAGCTGCCCTCGCGCAAACTTTCGTATGTAGTTTTCGAGGTGAGCCCCACGGATGCCGACCTCGAAACGCTGGAAAAGGATGTTCGCATGGTGGGCGAGGAGTTTGCTGCCGCCGAGGATTTGAAGTCCTACACGCGCAGCAACCGCTTCGGTACGATTGCCCAGAACTATGTTTCGGCCGATCAGCTGACGGCCGAGGAGGCCAATGCGTTGATGGCCGGCAAGTGCTATGGTCCGGTGTTGAAGAACAACGAGTGGACGATGGCGCGTGCCTTGAACACGAAGATGCTGCCCGACTCGGTGGGTATCCGCCACATCGTGCTTCCCTATACGGAGAGCGAGTTGGCCGACAGCCTGCTGACGGTGTTGAAGGGTGGTGCCAACTTCGCCGAGGTGGCCGCACAATACTCGGTGGCACAGACCGCTGCTAATGGTGGCGAGGTGGGTGTGATGCCCTTCTCGGCCTTCACGGGCGAGTTTGTGGAGGCACTGACCGGTGCTAAGAAGGGTGATATCGTGAAGATTGCTTCGGGCGATGCCATCCAGCTGATGCAGGTTTATCGCGCCGACAAGCCTTCGAAGCACGTTCAGGTGGCTTCGATTACCTATCCGGTAGAGGCTTCGAGCGCTACGCGCCGCGAGGCTCACACGCAGGCAGGTACCTTCACGGTGAATGCCGGCAAGGGCTCGATTGAGACCTTCAACGAGGCCGCTTCGACGGCTGCCGTTACGCCGCGCACGGCTACCCTCACGCAGGGCGAGCGCACGATTCGCGGTTTGGAGGATTCGCGCGAGGTGGCTCGTTGGGCATACGCTGCCAAGGTGGGTGACGTGTCGGAGATTTTCACCGTGGGCGATGACTATGTAATTGCTACGCTGACCGAGATTGACAACAACGAGTACACCGACATCAAGAAGGTGGCTCCTTCGATTCGCCAGCAGTTGCTGCGTGACAAGAAGTATGACTATGTGGTGTCGCAGATGAGCGGTTCGACGCTCGAAGAGATTGCCGAGGGCTTCGGCTCGGAGGTTTCGGACTTCTCGGATGTCACCTATGGCGCCTACTACATGGCCGGCCCGGGTCTTGAACCGCGTCTGATTGGTGCCATCTCGGCTGCCGAGAAGGATGTTGTTTCGGCACCGGTGAAGGGTATGTCGGGGGTCTATGTCTTCCAGGTAACGGAGGTGCAGGATGCTGCTACGCAGACGGCCGAGGCCGAGCAGGTGCGTGCCCAGGCTGTACAGGAGAGCATGACGACGCAGTATGCGTTGCAGGCCGTACAGCAGATGGCCGAGATTGAGGATTTGCGCGGTCAGTACTTCTAAACCACCGTCGGCGCAAAGCCAATCCAACAAGCGATGTGGGGCTGTTTGACCGGAGGGTCGAACAGCCTCACTTTTTGTTCCCCGCGGCCGTTGCTCTTTTTTTGTCGGATTGACACCGCTTTTTTGGGGAAAGATTTATACCTTTGTCCTTTTATTGCAACAGGCATACCATGAAAAAGGAGGATTCACACGCACCTTTCCCTTTGACGGGCTCTTCGGGCGAAGAGTTTGTCGTTGGGGGCGCACGCGAGTTTGAGCGGCTCTACGAGCGGCTCTATGCGCGTTTGTGTGCCTTCGCCTTCATGGTGCTGCACGACCGCGAGTTGGCCGAAGATGCCGTGCAGGAGGCCTTTTTGTCGTTGTGGCGTCGCCGTGACGAACTGCAATCCACGCTTCGATCGACCACTACCTGATGCGCAGTGTCTACAACCAGGCGTTGATGCGACGCACGCGCGAGCCCCACCACAGTGAACTGCGTGACCAACGCCCGAGCCCTTCGACCGAACTGCTCCCCGAGGGCTTTTCAGACGAGGATGTACGTCGCTTGGAGTTGGTCGAGGCGGCCATTCGGACTCTCCCCGAGCAGTGTCGCCGCATCTTCCTGCTTAATAAGCACGAGGGAATGCGCCAAAAGGAGATTGCTGCCCACCTTGCCATCTCGGTCAAGACGGTCGATACGCAGATAACGCGGGCGATGAAGAAAATCAGGGAATATGTGCAACAGTATCAAAATAAAAAATAGCGCCAAAAAAGAGCGAATAATCGCTTAAAAAGTCTTTTTTGAGAACGGTTGTGCTGAAATAGTTTAATTTTGTAGGGGATTATTTTGTAAAATCTAACTATATAATAGGTGTTACCTTTGCGGATATGAATAGCGACACGCAAAAGATGGACGAGAAATCGTTGGAGTGGATTTGGGAGCGCACCCTCGATATGGAGGGCTCCTGGAATGCCCACCATCCGAAAAATCGGGTTTGGAGAGCGCTGACCCGCCGTCGGATGGTGCGACGATTGTGGTTCGGTGTCACCTCAGCGGCAGCCTTGCTGGCCATCGGCCTTTGGCTCGCTTGGACCGCTACACCGCCCCCGCCCGAGGCCCCTGTGCTGCAATACGCCTCGACACCGGGTATTCAACTCTCGGTAGACGATGCACTGATTGCCGAATTGCCGGCCGAGAGCCACCTGCAAGGTACCGAGCAGCTGCTGCAAGTGCTCGACGAACAGGACAGCCTGGCCTACCGCATCGAGGTGCGCCCGCAGCAATACGCCACCCTCACCGTTCCCCCCGGACATCGTTACAGTTTGACACTTTCGGATGGCAGCCGTGTGACGCTCAATGCCGACAGCCGCCTGACCTACGCCGTCGAATTTACCGATTCGGTGCGTGCGGTGCAGCTGAGTGGCGAAGCCCTCTTCGAGATTACTCCAGATGCCCGCCGTCCCTTCTGCGTGACCACGCCCCATGGGGTGCACACGCAGGTGCTCGGCACACGCTTCAATGTGATGGCCTATCCCGAAATGGATTGCGCCGTGACGCTGCTCAACGGCTCGGTGCGTGTGATGAACGAGGCCGATACCTGCCGCCTCTACCCGGGTCAGCAGGCACGTTGTCGTGAGATGGGGGTCGATGTCAAATGGGTTGATACGAAGATGGCGACCGGTTGGCTGCACAACTGCATCAGTTGTAACAACGAACCCCTTTCGCAACTCGTCGGGAAGATTAGCCGCCAATACGAAGCCGAGGTTTACATCGGCGACCCGACCATCGAGGATGTCACCTTCTACGGCTACCTGCCCAACTCGCTCACCCTCGACGAGGTCTTCAAGGTGCTCTACCAGAGCGAAGGTATCCGCGTCAAACACTCCGAAGCGGGCTATATGCTCTATCAATAGGTTACGATTTATCAGTAAACAGCGTCGTTCGATTCACTTCTCGGGCGGCGCTTTTATTTGTTTGGTTTTTAGTGCTTTGTGAAATCGATTTTCGGTTTCGTAAATCGTGAAAGAGAAAAAAACGGACAAAAAGTGAAATTTTATCGAGAAATTGTAAGGTCTTTTTTTGCGCGCTGCAACTTAACATAGAGTCATTAACCCTAAAAATAAATGCTTATGCCCCAAAATTACACTCCGTTGAAACGGACAGCTGCGACCTTCGGGCGCATGCTCCGTATGGTGGCCTTGCTGTTGGCGGTGACGCTGACGACAAGCAAAGCGGTTGCGCAATCACCCGATGACGTGACCATCACCCTCGAATTGACGAATGCAACGATTGAGAAGGCGCTCAAAACGATTGATTCGAAGGCCCCCTTCACCTTCTTCTATGGCGAGCAGGCAATGCTGCTCACCGGCAAACGTGTGACGGCGAGCTTCAATCGAACCCCCTTGCGTCAGGCGCTCGATGAGATTTTCCGCGATTCGGGTCTCGATTACAAAATCAACCAAAACACGATTACGGTCTTCGTCAGCAACCGCCAGATGTTGCAGCAGGAGCTCTCAAAGCACCGCATCACGGGTGTGGTGAGCGACAAGGAGTTGCGCCAGCCGCTCATCGGTGCTGCCGTGTATGTAAAGGGGACACAAGTGGGCAAAACCACCAGCTCGGATGGTAGTTACAGCATCGAGGTTCCCGCAGGAGGAGGTACGCTTGTCTTCTCCTATGTGGGTAAAAAGACGCTGGAAGTGCCCTATACCGACCGCCGCACCGAGGTGATTGTCGAGCTCGAAGATGCGATGAACGACATCAACGACGTGGTGGTGACCGGTTACCAGAAGCTCGAAAAACGATTGAGCGCCAGCGCCACGACCTCGATTGCCATGAAGGATGTGCAGATTCCCAACGTGACCAACGTCAGCAACATGATTCAGGGTCAGATTCCGGGTGTTACGGTGCAGCAGACTTCGGGCAGCCCCAACGCCGTTCCGCGTATTCGCGTGCGTGGTTCGTCGACGATTTTTGGTAACGCAGCCCCCGTGTGGGTGGTTGACGGCATCATCCGCGAGGACCCCGTGCCCCTGTCGAACGACGAGCTGAACAACGTGCTCTATGGCGGTACGGATGTGCTGACCGACCAGATGAACGAGAATGCCAGCCTGAGCCTGCTCGGTAATGCCATCTCGGGTGTCAATCCCAACGACATCGAATCGATTACCTTCCTCAAAGATGCTTCGGCCACGGCCATCTATGGTACGCGCGCCGCAAATGGTGTGATTGTCGTGACCACGAAGCGCGGTAAGAGTGGTGCTCCTTCGGTCAACTACTCGATGTCGCTCGGTTTCTCGGCAGCCCCGCGCTACGACCAATACAACCTGATGAACTCGAAGCAGCGTATCGGCGTTTCGCGCGAGGTGGTTGAGAGCGGCTATCTGTACAGCTCGACCCCCTACAACACCGCTTATGAGGGTGCGCTGTTCGACTACTACGACAATAAGATTACGAAGAGCGAGTTCGATGCCCGCGTCGCTTCGCTCGAAACGATGAATACCGACTGGTTCGACCTGCTCTTCCAGCACTCGTTCAGCCAGGATTATGCCGCCAGCATCTCGGGCGGTACGGACAAGACGAGCTACTACGTCTCGTTGGGTTACAACAACAGCCAGGGTACGGCCAAGGGCGACGAGGCGCGTCAATACACCTTCTCGTCGAACCTGACGTCGCGTCTGACGCGCTGGTTGGAGATTGACACGAAACTTTCGTTTGCCGACCGCAAGTCGGAGAGCTTCTACACGGTCAATCCGTTCGATTATGCCACCTCGACCTCGCGTGCCATCGGCCCCGATGAGTACTACACGACGCAGGTGACCACCTTCCCGGGTGTCGGTGCATCGAACTACCCGCTCAAATACAACATCTTCAACGAACTCGACCACACGGGCAACGAGGCCAAGGTGCGCTCGGTGAATGCCAGCGTGGGGCTGAATGCCGACCTGTTGCCGGGTCTGCGTGCCAACCTCTTGATGGGTGTGGGCTATTCGAACTCGACGCAGCAGAGCTGGGCCGACGAGATGTCCTACTATGTGGCCTCGATTCGTGGTTACGATTATGGTGCCGTGGCTCCGGGCAGCCCCGAGCAGCTGGCTTCGACGCTGCCGCAGGGTGGTATCCTCAACTACGACAACACGAACAACACGAGTTACACGGCTCGCTTGCAGTTGCAATATAATAAGGTATTCAACCAGGACCACGCCATCAACGTGATGGCCGGTTATGAGGCCCGTTCGGTGCAGTACGACGGCTTCTCGACCGTGGAGTATGGTTACTTCCCCGAACGTGGTAAGAACGTGAGCTACGAGTACGACTCGGTGACCTCGGGTCAGACGGGCAGCTGGGCCGGTTCGCAATCCTCGCTCAACAAGCACACGGTGAAGATTACCGACCAGAAGAGCAACATGCTCTCGCTCTTTGGTACCTTCGTCTATGCCTACAAGAATCGCTATGTGCTCAATTTCAACGTGCGTGGTGATGCTTCGAACCGCTTTGGTCAGTACACGAACAACAAGTTCCAGCCCGTATGGAGTGTGGCTGCTCGTTGGAGTGTCACGCAGGAGGAGTGGATGAAGAACCAGCGCGTATTCGACGATTTGAGCTTCCGCGTATCGTATGGCCGACAGGGTAACGTACCGACTTCGGTGGGCCCGAACCTGGTGGCTAAATACATCTCGCCGACCATCAACCGCTGGACGGGCGACTACCAAATCGGTATCAGCCGCCTGCCGTACCCCAACCTGCGTTGGGAGCGCACGAACACCATCAACCTCGGTGTCGACTTCTCGTTGCTCGAAGGCCGCATTGCCGGTACGTTCGACTACTACGAAAAGCGTGGTGAGGATATTATCTTCAACCTGCCGGTAGCAGCCGAGTATGGTACGCAGAACACCTACCGCAACGGTGCTTCGTTGAAGAATACCGGTTTCGAGTTGGCCATCACCTTCATCCCCATCCGCACGAAGGATTTCCAGTGGACCATCACGCCCAACTGGTCGAAGAATACGAACAACATCTCGAAGGCCAGCGAGCAGAAGTACACCTACATGGATTATCTGGCCGGTAACGCCTACGAGAACGGTCGTCCGGTGAATGCCATCTACTCGTGGGAGTTCACGGGTCTTGACCCCGAGAAGGGTTATGCCCAGTTTGCCCACACGTCGCGCGACCAGAGCGAGGTGGAGGTGAGCGACGATCCGAAGGATTACCTCGTCTACTCGGGCCAGAAAGACCCGAAAATCAGCGGTGGTTTGACGATGACGTTCCGCTACAAGAACTTCTCGCTGACGGGTAACTTCGCCTATGCCTTTGGCAATGTGCGTCGTCTGAACTTCCTCTACAACGGTGCCGCGCTGATGCCGCAGCCCCACGAGAACCTCAATGTCGAGCTGCTCGGCCGTTGGCGTCAGCCCGGTGACGAGGCCTTCACGACCATTCCGGGCTTTGTCTTCGACGATAAGACCGACTACAACGTCTATGTGCCGACGGGCAGCTATGCCATGCTCAACACCTACGAGATGTACAACTACTCGTCAGAGCGCATCGTGAAGGGTGATTTCTTCCGCTGCCGCAACCTGATGCTGACGTGGTATGCCCCGAAGAAGGTGGCCTCGAAACTGCACATGAAGAACCTGAGCTGCTCGTTCAACGTGACCAATCCGTTTACGATTTGTTCGTCGCGCTTCAACGGCCAAGACCCCGAAATCGAGAATACGGGTAGCGTAGCCCTGCCTATCACGCAGACCTATTCGCTCTCGGTGAACATCGGCTTCTAACCCTTAAACAACGAAAAACAGTATGAAAAAGATATTTCAATTGATGGCGTTTGCCTTCGCTGCCGTAAGCCTGGGGGCTTGCAGCGATTTCCTCGAAGAGTATTCGCAGGATGAGTTTGAGCCTACGACCACCACGGCCTTCGACGAGTTGTTGATGGGTGCAGGCTACACCTATGCCTTCCATCTGGCCGAGCCGGTGGTGATGATGTCCGACGATGCGGGGAATGTCAACCCCAACCCTTCGATGCCGCAATACTATTACACCGAGACGACGGATGTGCTGTTGGAGGCCTATTCGTGGCAGTCTACCCTCTATCAGACCTTGGAGGAGAAGCAGCAGATGGGTAATTATGACCTCTATCAGGAGCTCTATTCGCAGATTATGACCTGTAACATTGTCATCGAGTCGACCCCCGAGTCGCAAGGTTCCGAGGTCGATAAGGCCAATGTGCTGGGTCAGGCCTATGCCCTGCGTGCCATCTACTATTTCCAGCTCGTCAACCTCTTCGCCAAGCCTTACACCACGCCGGGTACCACGCCCGAGCAGTTGGCCGGTGTGCCACTCGTCACCGCTTCGGAGATTCTCGACGAGGGCCCGGCCCGTAACTCGGTGGCCGAGGTCTATCAGCAGATTGCCAAGGATGTCGAACAGGCCGTTTCGTTGCTGGGTCAGGAGAAACGTAACAATGGTCAGTTGCGTGTCGGTTATACGGCCGCCTGTGCCTTTGCTTCGCGCGTATTCCTCTACATGGGAGCGTGGGAGAAGGCCGTTGAGTATGCCACCGAGGCGCTGCGCTATGCCCCCGATTTGGCCGACCTCAACAGCTATGACTTTGGTTATACGAACGCCTACAATCCGGCCACCTCGGGTGCCAACCATGTGCTGACGCGCAACTTCCCCGAAAACATCTTTATGTGTGGCGCGCTCAGCAGCAATTGGTCGTTGTCGGGTGGTTATACCTTCCTCGTATCGTCGAACCTCACCTCCTGCTATGCAGCCAACGATGTGCGTAAGAGCCAATACTTCGGCACGAACTGGACCGGTGGTGCCGTGACCTACAAGAATGGTCAGGGTAACGCATCGTTCTCCTATGTACTGCGCACGGCCGAGCTCTATCTGAACCGCGCCGAGGCCTATGCCGAACTCTATGCCGCAGGCCGGAGTGACGTCGGAGCAAAAGCCGTTGCCGATTTGGAGACCTTGTGTCGCAACCGCTACTCGAACTATGCCGGTTACACGCTCACGTCGGCCGAGACGTTGCGCGATGAGGTGCGCATGGAGCGTCGTCGCGAGCTCTGTTTCGAGGGCCATCGCTGGTTCGACCTGCGCCGCTACGGCATGCCGACCATCGAGCACATCTTCATCGATGCCTCGAACGTGGCCAACAAGTACACGCTTCCGACGGGCGATCCCGCCTGGGTACTTCCCTTCCCACCGGCTGCTCTGACGCGCAACCCCAACCTCGAACAGAACGAGGCTGCTCCGCGTCGTGAAGCTACGGGTGTCTAATTAGTACGAACCGAAAAAGAAGAAAAGTTATGAAAAAAGCATATTTGATTCTGATGAGCTTTGCGCTGCTGACCCTGACGGTGGGTTGCAGCGAGGAGGCGCTCACTCCCTCCGACCCGCAGGAGTTTGTCGATTTCCCGCAGGGGTCGAATCCCTACGATGCCGAGTTCGTCGCCTTCTACGAGGATTATGGCACCTATGTGCTCTACAACTATACCGAGAGCGATTTCCGTTGGAATGTCACCACGCTGCTGCCGTACTACGCCGTGGAGCCCGATATGGCGGCCGTCAGCGACGTGTGGAGCTTCTTCACCGAGAAGTGTCTTACGGCTTGGCCCGACGATTTTCTGCGCAGTTGCCTGCCTACCAAGATTCTGTTGGCAAGCGACATCTACGACATGAAAACGAGTTGGGTGTGGGATCCCGATACGCAGACCTCGACCCAGCAGCAGGTGGTCGATAAGCATTACGATGCAGTCTATGGCTTCAACCACCTCTCGATTGGTGTGGTGAACAGCGGTTTTGCCACCAAATCCGAGGCCGATAAATTGAAGGCCGTGGGTCAGTTCTCGTGTGCCTTGATGGGTTATGCCACGTCGCGCGGCCTTATGGAGATTCCGCAGGAGTTTGTCGATATCTACAACGAGGCCTTGAAGACGGGTAGCAACTCGGAGTGGCCCGGTCAGTGGGGTTACAACGGTCGCGGTCACCTCGAATACAATGCCGCCATCGACGTCTACTACGACTTTGGTCTGTTCGTGAAATACATGACCACGATGACGCAGGAGGCTTACGAGGCGTGGGCGTATGATACTTCGTTCGATGCCGGTGGTCAGACCGATTGGACCACCTATGAGACGACCTACTACCACTACATCCAGCGTAAGTCGAAAGTGGTCTTGGAGTTCTTCCGCGAGCAGTATGGCATCGACCTGCACGAGATGGGTAACCGTGCAGCCGGTGCAGTCAACCAATAATCCGAACATCTCGTTCTATGAAACGCAACAACCTATGGACAAGGGGCATCGTGCTTGGCGCGATGCTCCTTGCCGTGGTCGGATGTGGCGAAAAGGAGCCCGAGGGGCGCCTCTCCGACCTCGGCCTTCCCGTCGCAGGCTCGACGCTCGACATTCGCTATTGGCCCAAAGAGGGACCGCTGGCGGCGTGTGATTCGGTGGTCGGGGTCATCTGCCGTTACGACGACTATCGTTGGACGCTCGACGATGTGGTGCTCGAACGACGCGGTAAAAAGTGGCAGGGCAAGACAACGCTTCCGGCCGATTGCGCCTTCTTTGCGCTGAAATTCCGTTCGGCCGACCCGGGAACGTGGCTCAACGATACGAACGACGACCAAGGTTTCGTCTATGTGACGGCCGACAGTCTGGGTGGCCGCCTGCCGGGTGGTGACCTGGCGTGGGGCGTCTTCCGCAAGGCCAAAATCTTCGGTATCGCGAACTACTTCCAAGATTTTGACATTGCCGACGAGGCCCTCGAAATGTGGGTGACGAAGGAGGTGCAACACCATGCCGACCGTCTGCCCGACTTCTTGGAGTATTACCTCCGCATGGTGGAGTTGCGTTCGGGTGAAAAATTTGCCGAGGTGTTGCCGCAAATCATGCGCCAATACGATGCGCAATTTGGCCCTTCGGCCGCTTCGGTCGAGGCCTTCTATGGCCGTTTCCGCTTTGGGGTGCGTAACGAGCAGGTGGCCGATTCGCTCTACCGCGTCTTGGAGCGTCAGTTTCCCGAGAGCTATTGGGTGATGCGTGAGCGTGTGCGCAAGATTGAGCAACTGCCGCACGGCCGCGTTGAGGCGATTCGGCAACTGCTGTGCGACTATCCCCGCACCGATGCCCGCGATGGCCGCCAGATGACCTACTACCGTTGCTACCGCATGCTGGGCAACGAACTCTTTGCCGCGAAGCGCTACGACGAACTGCTGGCACTGCTGCCGGCGATGGATTTCCAGTCGGTGAGCGAGATTTACCGCTGGAATGTCTTTGGTGCCGTGAAGCGGCGCAATATCCCGACCGAGGAGTTGCTGCCTGTGGCCGAGGCGCTCTATGCCGAGCTGCTGCGCAAGCGTGACGATGGGTCGATGGAGGATGGGGTTCGCCTGACGCCCCTCGAAGTGCAGGCTGCCGTGCAAGCACAAATCGATGAGCGTTCGGAGACGCAGGCCATCCTGCTCGATCGGGCCGGCAAGCAGGCCGAGGCTTTGGCAGCGATGGATAATATCGCCCCCGGAACACGCTATCTCACCTCGGCCCGCAGCGGTTTACGCTATGAATTGCTGACCAAACTCAATCGCACGGAGGAGGCCCGCGAGGTGCTGATGGCGGCATCTGCGGTCAATATGCTCTCTACGCCGATGCGCGAGGCGTTGCTGGCCGACTACACCGCTCGCGAGGGTTCGGCCGAGGGCTTCGAAGAGTATCTCTACGGCTTGCAGTCGGAGAAGACGCGCCAAGCCTTGGAGCAGGAGGTGCGTCGCCACTTGCTTGACGAACCCTTCGAGCCTTTTGTAATCTTCGATGCGGAAGGTCACCCGATGCGCAGTGAGGAGTGGGGCGACAAGGTGGTCGTCATCGACTTCTGGGCTACCTGGTGCGGCCCTTGCCAAGCCGCCTTTCCGGGCATGCAGCTGGCCGTCGACCGCTTTGCCAAAGATAAAGAGGTACTCTTCCTCTTTGTTAGTACGGAGGCTTTTGATGAAGAGATGCAGGCGCGTGTGCGTCGTTGTGTCGATGAGAAGGGGTATACATTCCGTGTCTGCTATGACCGATTGCGCGCCGAGGGTGGCAATGAGGGGGGAGCCTTCCGCCTCTTTGCCAAACGATTCAACTCGTCGGGTATTCCGCGTAAGGTGATTCTGCATCAGGGCCGTCTGCGCTATACTTCGGAGGGCTATTGCGGCAGTCCGAGTAAACTGGCCGACGAACTGACCTGTGCCATAAAACTCATTAAAAACCAAGATTGATGAAAAAGTTGTTGTTGGGGCTGGCGTTGCTGGCTTTGTCGATGCCGACACAGGCCGAGCGTCGCAGTTTGCAGATGGACGATTGTCTGCAATGGCGTGTATTGCGCGACCCGAAGGTGTCGCCCGATGGAAATTGGGTGGTCTACACTCACAGCCATCTCTATGGCAATGAGAAACCCGTCACCTGCCTCTTCGATGTGGCCCGTCGCTCGACCGATACGTTGCAAGGGGTCTCCGACGTGATGTTCTTCGGCGAGCGGTGGCTGCGCTATATGGTGCGCTCCGAGCCCGACTCGCTGGGACGCAGTACCACCGAGAGTTGGCTGATGGATTTGAAGAGCCGTCGTCTGCGTCGCTGGGAGGGCCGTTCGCCCTATTTTATCCAGACCCCCATCCCGAATGTGGTCGCATCGACCTACTCGGAGGAGGGCTCCATGGTGCGCAACCTGGCGTTGGATAATCTGCTGACCGGCCAACAGACGCTCATCGACAGCGTTGATAACTACACCATCCTCGACAAGAAGGGGTGCTTGTTCTACTCGACCGGCAAGGAGTTGCGTCTGCGCGAGAGCAACGGCCGCGAGCAGACGCTCTACACCACCGAGGGCTACATCTGTGGCAGCAACTTCGATGGTGAGAAGGGCTCCTTTTCCCTCGCAGCCGATGCCGAGCATCGCTTCGAGCCCGAGGCCCTCTACACCTTCACGACGAAGGGCGAGTGCCGCAAGGTCTTCGATTTCTCCTTCACCGAAGGGCTTCCCGAGGGGTTGAAGGTGGCGCCCAATGCCTACCTGCCCATCAATGACAACCGTCTGATATTGGTCGACCTGCAACCGGCCGTCAACGAGCGCCCCGCACCGCGTCAGAAGCTCGACGTGGGCTTCGAACTCGAATTGTGGAGCTGGGACGAGCCCTTCTCGCACCGCCGTCAACGCCCTGCGCGCCCGGGTTTCAACCCGACCGATGTGCCGCACTACGCCTATGACATCGAGGCGAAACGCTTTGTAGAGATTGTGCCGGCCGGCATTATGAATTGTGTCACGCCGCAGTGCGATCGCTTCGATTACGCCTTTTACAGCGATACGGCTCCGTGGCGCACCCAATACGATTGGCAACACGAACTGCGCGGCGACCTCTACTGCGTGCGTCTGAGCGACGGCAAGCGTAACCTGCTGATGCAGGGCACGCGCAGTATGCCGTCGTGGAGCCCCGATGGTCGTTATGCCATCCTCTACGACTTTGAACAACGCTGCTGGTGGCAGGTCGACCCTGCTACGGGCACGCTGACCGACCTCTCGGCCCGCATCGGCCACCCCATCTACGAAGAGTCGCACGACATACCCAAAGGTCCCTCGGCCTATGGCATCGCCTGGTGGGAGCAGGATGCCGTGGTTCTCTATGACCGTTATGACATGTGGCGCATCCCTCTCGACCATAAGCAAGGCGCCACATGCCTGACGGCCGGCTATGGTCGTCAGCACGGCATCGAACTGCGTGTGGTCGAGCGTCGTGGTGAGCGTACCTACCTCAGCGGCTTCAACACCGATACGAAGGAGAACGAACTCTACCTGCTCGAAAAGGGGCGTGTGCGTCGCCTTACCCCCGAGGGGCATGGCGGTTTCCGCTTGGTGGCCCTCTCGGCCGACGAGAAGAGCTGCGTGTGGAGCCGCTCGGCCTTCGACCGTTATCCCGACCTCTATTGGAGCCGCCTGGACAATTTCGCGCAGGCGGTGCGTATCACCGACACCAACCCCCAGCAGGCCGACTACTATTGGGGTACGGCGCGTCTCGAACGCTGGACCAATGGTGCCGGAAAGAGCAACGACGGCATTCTCTTCCTGCCCGAGAACTACGATTCCTCGCGCCCCTGGCCGGTGGTGGTCACCTTCTACGAGCAGCACAGCCGCGGATTGTTCAGTTACAGCGTGCCCGAATACAGCAGCTCGGTCATTGATGTGCCGACCTACGTCAGCCGCGGCTATGTGGTCTTTATGCCCGATGTCGCCTATCGTGTAGGTGCCCCGTCGCAGAGTTGCTACGATGCCGTGGTGAGCGGTGTCGAACACCTCATCGCCAAGGGGGTTGCCGACCCTGCCCGCATTGGTCTTTGCGGACACAGTTGGGGTGGTTATCAAGTGGCTGACCTGGTGACGCGCACCAATATCTTCCGTTGTGCTTCGCCCGGAGCCGCCGTGACCAACCTCACCTCCTCCTATCTGGCACTGCGTGGCCGCTCGGGGGTGCCGCGTCTCTATGTCTACGAGGATGCACAGGGCCGCTTGGGTAAAACCATGTGGGAGGACCCTGCGATGTACCTCGAAAATTCGCCCATCTTCCGCGCCGACCGCATTCGTACGCCGCTCCTGATTTTCCACAACGAGGGGGATGATGCCGTACCCTTCTCCGAGGGGTTGGCGCTCTTCTTGGCGATGCGCCGCCACGGACAGCCGGCATGGCTGCTCAACTACCGCGGCGAGGGTCATGCACTGAATCGCCAGGAGGCGTGCCGCGACTGGACCCGACGCATGGAGCAGTTCTTCGATCACTATTTGCAGGATGCTCCGGCTCCGCGTTGGATGACCGAGGGTATTTCACGCACGGACGAAGGGTATGAACTGAAATTGGAGTAATTCGAGGAGTCGTATGACAAGGTGATTTTTGCGTTACGCAAATGAGAGAGCCTGTCTAACAAAAAACTTGTTAGACAGGCTCTCTAGGGGGATAGGTAACACCTGTATTATACACGCTGCCGATACACTCCTCGATTAATATCCGAGGATGCGCAACATCGAGCGGTAGGACTGCTCTTTGGCGAATAAGCGTGTATAATACTCGTTGTCGCTTTTGTCGCGGTCGATGATGACGTGCTTCGGTGCGGGAATCAGGCAGTGCTGGATGCCGCCAAAACCGCCGAGCGACTCCTGATAGGCGCCCGTGTGGAAGAAGCCGATGTACTGCGTGT
>CAZTCM010000009.1:0-23181 GCA_964612285.1 uncultured Alistipes sp. | reverse complement strand
CTTGGGTGGCCTATTTTTTTTGTGGGAAGGGATAACATTTAACATTTTTTACTATATTTGCGTTGTTACAACAATGTAACAAAACATATTTTGCTCAATCGCTCTCGAATCACCACCTCGATATAGTACGAGCAACGGAATACACTTTGAGTTTCACGCTTTAGCGTGGACTTGAATCATAGTGTATTCGGCTTGTGGTGAGCCTGAGAGCGTATGACGATAGTCTACGCTTTTTTGTTTAACCTTAAATAACTAACGCTATGAAAAAGATTTTTTTACTTTTTGTATTTATCTTGGCCACCACTGAAAGTTTCGCCCAAAACACCCTCACCTTTTTGGGTATTCCAATTGATGGTTTAAAAAAGGAGATGATTGCTAAATTGGAAGCCAAAGGGTATGAGTACGACGAATCAGTCGACGCTTTATTTGGAGAATTTAATGGAAGACAAGTCGGTATTTCTGTTCAGACCGTCAACAATCGAGTTTGGCGACTTGCTGTAGTTGATCTCAATCAAGACGATGAAACAAATATAAAGATTCGTTTTAATTGGCTATTTGAACAACTCTCTAATAGCCCCAAATACAAATTGAATCACGGAACAAAAATAGCAGATACAGAAGATATCTCTTATGAGATAACGGTTCACAACAAACGATATGAGGCAGGATTTATTCCTGTTGATCAATCCATTTATGGCGCTGTGTGGTATATGTTGAATGAACAATTTGGTCAGTTTAGAATTGCATTATTCTATGAGAATCTCAACAACGCTGCCAATGGCGATGACTTATAGTTATTAGGCATAGACGGAGAGGGGAACCTCGTCGAAAGAGAGGGGCTGACCGAGAAAGGTTGGCCTTTTTTTGCCCCACACCTAACTTTTTCTACCCTCCCCTATTGCATATTTCAACTACAACACCTACCTTTGTATCGGTTGCCGATATAACGGATGCCGACACAACAAAACCAACACAAGACAAGCCGACAGCACCATACCGACACAACAACCCTGCTCAGTTATGTACACCACGACCAATGCCCTGACCGAAGCGGTTTACTACATCCTGCTGGCGCTCGTCGAGCCGAAGCACGGCTACGGCACCATGCAGCAGACCGCTCTTCTGAGCCGCGGGCGGTTATCGCTCTCGGCCGGCACGCTCTATGGGGCGCTGGCCTCGCTTCTGGACAGGGGGTGGATCGAGCAGCTGCCCGAGGAGGGGCGCAAGAAGGAGTATCGCATCACGCAGGCCGGACGTGCGGCATTGATGCAGGAGCTCGAACGACTGCGCGAGTTGGTCGAAAACGGAAGAGAAATCTTAAAAACAGAATAGCGATGCAAACAAGCAATGAGACAAAACGGGTATGGCGTTTCTTCACCGTAGCGGACTACGAGCGCGAAGAGCAGTGGATTAACGAGATGGCACGCGAGGGTTGGAACCTCACGGCCGTCGGATTTGCGCGCTACATCTTCCGTCGAGGCACCCCGGGCCAATACATCTACAAATTGGACATCGTCGAGCGCACCGAGTCGGACGAGGTGAAGGAGAGTTATTTCAACTTCCTCACCGAGTGCAACATCCGCATCGTCGGCGAGTTCAAAGATTGGCTCTTCCTGCAAAAACCGGCTGCCGAGGGGCCCTTTGACATGAAGAATGATGCCTATGCCAAGCTGCGCCGTGTGAACAAAATCTACTCCTTCGCCATCCGCACGATATGCCGTCTGTTGCGCATCTTCATGATACTCATCTTCCTCCTTTCGCTGGTGGAGCTCTTTGTGCAAAACCCCGACATCGTCGATTTTTGCGAGGGGATGATGGCCGGTGTCGGCATCGGTTGTGTGGTTGCTCTGAGCCTCATCTGGGTCCCCATCATCCGCAAATTACGTCGCCAGGTCAACAAACTGATTGACGAAATCGGGGTGATTATCTGACAGTCAAACAAATAGACGAGGCCAACAGTTTCTGGGCACGCCTCGTTGTCAGAGGTTGTATAACAAGAGGAATTTCAAGGCTGACGAAGCCCGAAAAAGCGGAGTTTACTGAGGCGTAAACAAACATTTGAAGGCAAGCGAAACGCAGAAATCACCTTGTTAGACAACTTCACTCTTATGGTTTATCAAGCAAAAACCGCAAACGATTGTGCGGCTACTTCTCGACATGATGCGCCACCGAGTCGCACACCTTCAACGAAGGGGTCAGTTTGATGCGCGTATTGGTGCGCTCGTTCTCCTCGATGCTGCGGATGAGGATGCGCAGCGCAATCGAACCTAACTCATTCTGAGGCTGAACGATACGCGTAATAGCCGGACTGATGTGATCGAGGAAGGGATTGTCGTCGAACGAGACCAGCGAGATATCCTCCGGAATGCGCAACCCCGACTCTTTAATCGCTTTGAGGGCTCCGAGCAGGATGGTATTATTCATCGTAAAGAGGGCCGTCGGCAGTGGCGTGCTGTTGAGCAACAGTTTGGTTTCGATATAGCCGTTTTGCACCGAGAACTCATTGCCGACGAAGCGTACAAACTCATCAAAACCTGCACGTTGCATCGCATCCTGATAGCCGCGCATGCGCTCCTTCACAATCGCCGAGTGGCGCACACCGCAGATGCAGGTGATGCGTCGGTGGCCGCGTGAAATGAGGTGGTTGGTCACCTCCATCGCCCCGCCGTAATTATCCGTCACGACATAGGGCAATGTGGTCTGCGCAAAGTAGCGATCGATAAGCACCACCGGCACCGAGCGTTCGTTGACCTGTTCGAGGTAATCGGATTGTTCGGCCGAAGTGCTGACGATAATCCCGTCGACCTGGCGCAGCAGCAACGAGCGTACACCCTCCTCCTCCTGCTCGGCATCCTCCATGGCATCGGCCAGCACGACCGTGTATCCCAACTCTTTGGCTTTCAAGATAATCGCACTGGCAATATTGGCAAAGAAGGGATTGCTGATGGCCGGTACGACCAGTCCAATCGTGCGTGTACGCTTCGTGCGCAAACTTTGCGCCATCACATTGGGACGATAATTGCAGCGTGCAGCCTCCTGCTTGATGTACTCTACTGTCTTGGGGCTGATACGATACTTCTCGGCCTGCCCGCTCAAAACACGCGAGATGGTCGTCACCGAGAGACCGGTGCGTTCGGCCAAGGCTACAATAGTCATCCGTTCCATACCTATGAGGTGCTATAATTTGATGCAAAGATACACTTTTTTCCCAAAAAAACAGCCCAAATTCTTGGAGTGTATTAAAATATCCGTATCTTTGCACAAACGATTGCGCGAACTGAAATTCAACCAAAAACAAAGAACACCATCATGAACAAAGCTCACATCGTCGTCATCGGCAGCAGCAACACCGACATGACGATCAAAACCTCGCATCTTCCGCGACCGGGTGAAACGGTACTCGGCGGCGATTTTTTCATGCTGCAAGGGGGCAAAGGGGCCAACCAGGCGGTAGCCGTCGCACGCATGGGCGGGCGCACCTCTTTCATCTGCAAAGTCGGCACCGACCCCTTTGGTGAGGCATCGCTTGCCTCCTATGCCAACGAGGGCATCAACACGGCCTATGCCGTGCGCACCGCAGAGGCCCCCTCGGGCATCGCCCTCATCACGGTCGATGGCGCAGCCGAGAACTGCATCGTCGTAGCCCCGGGAGCCAATGCCCTCCTCAGCGAGGAGGATATTGCGGCTACCGAAGAGCTCATCGCCAACGCATCGCTCGTGCTGATGCAGATGGAGATTCCGTTGCGCACCATCGAGTTTGCCACCCGTCTAGCCGCCAAGCACGGCGTGAAGGTGGTGCTCAACCCCGCACCGGCAGTCCCCATTCCGAATACCCTCTACCCGATGTTGCACCTCATCACCCCGAATCGTACCGAGGCCGAGAGCCTCACGGGGGTGCGTGTCACCAACCTCGAACAGGCACAACGCGCCGCCGACATCCTCACCGAGAAGGGCGTCGAGCGCGTCGTCATCACGCTGGGTGCCGAGGGGGCCCTCATCAAGGAGGGGAATCGTTACGAGCACATCGCCGCCTCGCGCGTTCAAGCCATCGACACGACGGCTGCCGGCGACACCTTCAACGGCGCCCTCTGCGTAGCGCTGGTCGAGGGGAAGTCGCTCGCCGAGGCGGTACGTTTCGCTTCGAAGGCCTCGGCCATTGCCGTAACCCGCATGGGTGCACAGGCCTCCATTCCTCATCGCGACGAACTCGGAGGCGAGCAATAACCAACCTAAAATATCGAACAACAAAAACACTAAAATCTAAACCTGTATGTTTATCGTAGACAACTATCCGTTAGCCGTCATCTTCTGCTTCGTGACGATGCTCTGCTGGGGCTCGTGGGGCAACACGCAAAAAATGGCCTCGAAGTCGTGGCGTTATGAACTCTACTATTGGGACTATGTCATCGGCATGGTGCTGTTCAGCCTGCTGTCGGGCTTTACGCTCGGTTCGTTTGGCGAGGAGGGTCGCAGTTTCCTGCCCGACCTGATGCAGGCCGACTGGAAGAATCTGGGCAGCGTGGTCCTCGGCGGTGTGGTATTCAACGCCTCGAACATCCTGCTCTCGGCCTCGGTATCGCTGGCCGGTCTGGCCGTAGCCTTCCCGCTCGGCGTAGGTCTGGCCCTGGTGCTGGGTGTCATCATTAACTATATCGGTGCCCCGAAGGGCGACCCGATGATTCTCTTTGTCGGCGTGGCACTCATCGTGCTGGCCATCATCCTCAACGGCGTCGCCTCGGCACGTCAGTCGCAGGGGGCCCAGAAGAGCAGCCGCAAGGGCATCCTGCTCGCTGCACTGGCCGGCATCATCATGGCCTTCTTCTACCGCTTTGTGGCAGCGGCCATGGACCTGAACAACTTCGCCGACCCCACGCCCGGCATGCTCACCCCCTACTCGGCACTCTTCGTGTTCTCGCTTGGTGTGCTGTTGAGTAACTTTCTCTTCAACACCTGGGTGATGCGTCACCCCTTCGAAGGGGAGCCCGTGGCCTACAAGGCCTACTTCCAAGGGTCGCTGCCGACCCACCTGGTGGGAGTCCTCGGAGGTGCCATCTGGGCCCTGGGTACCGCGTTCAGCTACATCGCAGCCGGCAAGGCCGGTGCTGCCATCTCCTACGCTTTGGGGCAGGGTGCACCGATGATTGCCGCCATCTGGGGTGTCTTCATCTGGCGCGAATTTAAGGGTACCAAAGGCTCGACAATGGGGCTGCTGGCCGCCATGTTCTGCCTCTTCATCGCCGGCCTTGCGCTGATTATTCTCTCGGGAGCCAACTAACAGGCTCCCCTTTCCAATGGTAGCAACCTCAAAAAAAACTATCCCGACTATGAAATCGTTCTTCACAACGACCCTCGCACTCTTATGCTGCGGATTGCTGGCGACCGGTTGCGCAGAGAGTCCCACACCGCACGCCCCGATGAAGGTCATCTTCGACACCGACATGGGCAACGATATTGACGATGCGTTGGCGCTTGACATGCTCTATAAATATGCCGACGAGGGGCGCATCGAGTTGCTCGGCATCACCTCAAACAAGGAGGAGCCACAAAGCCCCGAGTACCTCGACCTGATGAACACCTTCTACGGCTATCCCCACCTGCCGTTGGGGCGCATCACCGAGGGAGCTTCGTGCGACCGCGTGAACAGCTTCACGCAGCAGACCGTGGCCGACTCGCACTATGCCCGCACGATTACCGACTGCACGACCCTCCCACAGAGCGTCGACCGATTGCGCGAGCTGCTCGCAGCGCAACCCGACCACTCGGTAACCATCATCGCCGTAGGTTTCTCGACCAACCTGGCCCGCCTGCTGGTCTCCGAGGGGGACCCTTATTCGTCGCTCGACGGCAAGGCGCTCGTGGCGCAGAAGGTGGAACGACTGGTGATGATGGGCGGAGACTTCTACCCTGCCGACGACACGATGGCCGAGTACAACATCCGCATCGACCAACCGGCCGCAAAGGCCCTCTTCGAGCAGTGGCCCACGCCGATTGTCACCTCTCCGTTCGAGGTGGGCAATGTGATTTGCTATCCCGTGGAGTCGATTCTGAACGACTTCGGTTATGTCGAGAAGCATCCGCTGGCCGAGGCCTACAAGGTCTACAAGCCGATGCCCTACAATCGTCCGATGTGGGATCCTTCGGCCGTACTCTATGCCGTAGAGCCCGAGGCCGGTTATTTCACGGTGAGCGAAGCCGGAACGATTCACGTCACCGACGACTCCTACACGCTCTTCACCCCCTCGGCTGAGGGGCGCCACCGCTACCTCTCCGTAACCGAGGAGCAGGCCGCAGCCGCCTTGGCGCGTTGTGTCGAGCTCATCACACGCCGTCCGGCCCCCTATGTCGAGTAGCGACCGGCAACAGGATTAGAAATCGTAAAACTCAAACTTACACATACCATGAAACTGATAAGACGCATGTTTGCAGCCCTCGCGATGTTGGTGCTCGCCCTTCCGGGCGTTGCCCAGCAGGTATGGGTTGAGGGTCTGGTGACCGACGCTTCGGGTTCGGCTTTAATCGGAGCCACGGTCATCGTGAAAGATAGCAACAAGGGTACGACCACCGACGTGCGCGGTCGTTTCCAGTTGACGGTCGCTCAGGGCGCCATGCTCGAAGTGACCTATCTGGGTTATGAATCACAGAGCGTAGCAGCTCGCAGTGGCGAGATGCACATCACCCTGCAAGAGGAGGCCACCAACGTCGACGAAGTTGTTGTCGTGGGTTACGGCATCTCGAAGAAGGTCAATCTGACCGGTGCCGTCTCGCAAATTGACGGCGAGGAACTCGCTGCAAAGGCCGCTCCCAATGTGATGGCCTCGCTGCAAGGCGAGTTGCCGGGCGTGGTGGTGACGCAGGCCAGCGGTCAGCCCGGCGAGGAGGGTTTTGCCCTCCAAATCCGTGGCCACTCGTCGGTCAATGCCATCTCGACACTCGTACTCATCGACGGCATCGAGGGTGACCTCGAAATGCTCAACCCGAACGACATCGAGTCCATCTCGGTCTTGAAGGATGCCGCCTCGGCCTCGATTTATGGTTCGAAGGCCGCTGCCGGTGTCATTCTCGTGACCACCAAGCAGGGAGAGGCCGAGCGCGTCAAAGTGGAGTATAACGGTTCGTACAGTATGACCCACCAGGGGCGTCGCCCAAGCCGCATCAACTCGTGGGAGGAGTATGAGATTACGCAACGCGCCAACGGACTGGACGTCAATGTGCAGACCCTCGAATGGCTCAAAAACCCCAATCTCAACGCCATGCTGCAATCGCAGACGGCCCTCTCCTACCTCGACAATACGGATTGGATCGAGAAGAGCCTGAACGAGTGGAGCCACATGCAGCGTCATGCCCTCTCGGTGCGAGGTGGCACGAAAAAACTCAACTACATGGCATCGGTGGGTTATTATGAGCGTGACGGATTTTTCAAATATGGTCCCGACGACAACAACCGTTTCAACTTCCGCGCCAACCTCTTCTCGCGCATCAGCAACCGCGTCGACCTCTCGTTCAAACTGACGGGAGACCGCGCCGAGGTCAATTCGAACGCATTCAGTGCACAGAACCTCCTGGCGCAAATCTACCGCACCCGCACCCGCATGTCGGTTCTCTTCCCCCACGACGAGGACCCGCTGCCCAATCCGAATATCTACGCCGGACAAGATGGCTCGAATCCGATTGACCTGATGAAGAATGCCGGTCGCTCGGAGAACATCAACAACGACTTCTCGGGACAGGTCAATCTGCGCCTGCGCAACCTCATCAAGGGGCTGCGTATCGACCTGACGGCCTCGCGCAAATTCCGCTCGAACGAGAACTACCGCAACCGTCACCGCCTCATCTGGTATGGTCGTGGCGACTACGAGTACCGCTATTCGCAGACGCAACCGAGTGACGTCATGAAGTCGCGTTACAACACCTTTACGGACAACCTGCGCGCCGTGGCCAACTATGAATTCAAGCTCGGCCGCAGCCACAACTTCCACCTGATGGCCGGTACCGAGTGGGAAAATTACCGTTTCGACCGCATCACCGCCTCGAAAGAGAACATGCCCGACGGATTCTATTCGCTCAACTTCGGTAATGCGGCATCGGCCGCCAACTCGGACAAGGTCAACACCTCGGCCGTGATGTCCTTCTTCGGACGTCTGAACTACAACTTCCGCGAGAAGTACCTCTTCGAGGTCAACCTGCGCTACGACGGTTCGTCGCGTCTGGCTCCGGAGAATCGCTGGGAACTCTTCCCCTCGGTGTCGGGTGGCTGGGTGCTCTCGAAGGAGAACTTCTTCCGCGACCACCTCGACTTCATCGACCTGTTGAAGGTGCGCGCCTCGTGGGGTCGTCTGGGTAACGCCAACGCCCTGGGCTATTACGACTACATCACCCTCATCCAGACCGGCGAGACACTCTTCGGAGGCACGACCGCCACGACGAACTATGTCTCGACGCTCGCTTCGCCCTCGAAGACCTGGGAGATTATCGACGTGCGCAACATCGGCGTCGACATGTCCTTCCTCGACAACCGTCTGCAATTCACGGGCGAATACTATTGGAAGCGCAACGAGAACATGCTCTCGGCCGCCATGGGTATCCCGTCGCTCATCGGTGTCGGTCTGCCGTCGGCCAATGTCGGCGAGTTGAAGACCTGGGGTTGGGAAATCGAGCTGCACTGGAAAGACACCATCGGCAAGCATTTCAGCTATTGGGCCAACTTCAACCTCGCAGACAGCCAGAACAAGCTGGTGAAATACGAGGGCAGCAACGTCATCAAGGAGGGTGTAGTCCCCCTCTTGGAGGGCTATCCGCTCAACACAATTTGGGGCTATCGCACCGATGGCCTTTACCAGCAAACCCCCGCCTTGGAGGAGGCTTTGTGCCAACCGGGTGGTGCGCTGACCGCGGCCGGCGACCTGCGTTACATCAACCAAGACGACGACCCCTATATCAACGGTGGTGAATATACGCCCGAAAATCCGGGTGACCTGGTGATGCTCGGCACGACCGACCCGCGCTATACGTTCGGCTTCGACTTCGGCTTCGAGTGGAAGGGACTCCGCTTCCAGATGATGTGGCAGGGTGTCGGCGAGCGCTACTTCCTGCTTGACGAGGGTACGCTGAACCCCGTGCAGGGCTCGCTCTACCAGGCCATCAACATCCACCGCGACTATTGGACCCCCGAGAACACCGACGCCTTCATGCCGCGTCCGGTCTATAAGGGTGGTTCGTACAACTACAAGCCGGCCGACCGCTGGATTCAGGATGCCGCCTACCTGCGTCTGAAAAATGTGACGCTGGGCTACACCATTCCGCTCCCGAAAAACAAGCTGATTCGTTCGTGCTATGTCTACCTCTCGGGCGAAAACCTTTGGGAAACGACCCGCACCTGGGATGTCTTTGACCCCGAAGCACCCGCCGAGACCTCGGTGAACAGCTGGTATGCCTATGCACGTTCGATTACCCTCGGTCTTAACATCTCCTTCTAACGACGATTGACTATGAAACGATATATCTTATTTGCGTTGTTCGCCGCCCTCGTCGCCACAGCCTGCGACTTGGACCGCTATCCCGAAACCGAGATGGCCGAACAAAATTTCTGGAATCCCACCTCGGAGGATGAGTTTGAGTATGCGGCCAACTACCTCTACGCATGCTATCCCCACTCGTGGGGCGACATGCGCGGCGATGACCTGCGTCGTCGCAACTACCCGAACGACATCAGCGCCGGCACGCGCAAAGTGCCCGCCACGAGCAGCGATTGGAGCAATCCCTACCGCATCATCGCAGCTGCCAACCGCATCATCGAGCATGCTCCCGAGAGCGGCAGCACCGCCAACCAAATCGACCGCTATGTGGCCGAGGCCCGCTTCTTCCGCGCTGCGGCCTACTTCCTGCTGGTGACCAAATATGGCGGCGTGCCGATTTTGACCCGCACGGCACAAGACATCAACGACCCGATTCTCTATGGGCCGCGTGCCACCCGTGAGGAGGTGATGACACAAATCTACGAAGACCTGGACCTTGCGGTGACAGCCTTGCCGCTTCCGGGCGACGTCATCACAGCCGAGTATGGGCGCATCACACGCACAGCAGCCTACGGATTGAAGGCTCGAGCTGCACTCTATGAGGGCACGCGCAGCAAATTCCACGGCGAGAGCGACGGCAAGAAGCACCTGCGCCTGGCCGTCGAGGCCTCGGATGCCGTGATGGAGGTCGCTTATCACGAACTCTTCAAGCAGGGCAGCGAGCCCTACAAGACGCTCTTCGACTATGCCGGCGAGGGGGCCAAAGAGCACCTTTGGGTAAAGCTCTACGGGTATCCCGACACGCAAATCGCGACGCACAACCTCCCCTATCAGTACGCCGTCAACTATGCCGTGACGCGCAACTTCCTGAATCTCTACCTCCAAGACAACGGCGAGCCCTATGTCGACGAGCCGGAGCTCGAACGCACCTTCAACGACTACCTGACGGGGCGCGACCCGCGTCTGACACAAACGGTGCTGATGCGTGGCGTGCAGAACTACCAGCTGGGCGCTTATGCCCCGACCGTCGACGGATTCCGCACCCGCAAATGGGTACGCAACGACGGTGTTTCGGACCAGCCTTCGACGCTCGACTACACCCTGATGCGCTATGCCGAGGTGTTGCTCATCAATGCCGAGGCACGTTTCGAGCTGAATGGCGCCATCAGCGACGAGGAGCTCAATGCCACAGTAAACCGCACACGCGAGCGTGCCGGCATGCCCCTGCTGACCAACGCCTTCGTGACGAGCCACGGCCTCGACATGCGCACCGAGTTGCGCCGTGAGCGTTCGGTCGAGTTGGCCTTGGAGGGAGGTCGCTACGACGACCTGATTCGCTGGAAGCAGGCCGAGGAGCTCCTGCCCGTGGCCCTGCTGGGTGGTAAGTTCATCGCCGGCGAGTATGGCAGCACCTCGATGGACAGCATGGAGGAGCGCCTGAACGAGGAGGGTATCATCATCCTCGAAGAGGCCGATTCGCGCTTCTTCGACCCCGCGAAGGATTACCTCTATCCCATTCCGAGCAACGACATCGCCCAGAGCAAAGGGGCTGTCGAGCAAAACCCGAACTGGAAATAACCCAATGCATCATCAACCATGAAAAAGTTCTATTATCTGTTGTTGGCAGCCCTGCTGCCGTTCTGCACGGCCTGTGAGGAGGATTCGCAGAACTATCCCGACGGGTACGACCGCAAATACTACGCCTTCTACGACTACCACATCGACGACCTAGGGAACCCGACACTGGTCAATCAGACCCTCTCGATTCCCCACACGACCGACGAGCTCACGCCGCTCAACGTGAAGTTTGCATCGGAGATTACGCGCGATTTCGACATCGAGGTGCGTCTGTACCTCCGCAACTCGCCCTACTTTCTGAAACAACTGGGCGTAGCGAAGGCTCCGACGTGGCAATTCCTCACGCCCGACTCGTTGGCCCTTCCCGGCGTCGATTTCCAACTGTTGGACAGCGACCACCGCGTGATGACCCCCGTACGCACCGACACGGTGACCTATTACAGCCTCATCTTCCCGCGGGCCGAGAAGGGGGTACGCACCCTCTACATCGAGTCACTCGGGAACGAGGATTTCGACCACCTGCGTTCGGCGTGGTTCTCGCTCTCCATCTTCCCGATTGATGCCTCGACCACCGAGTCGCTCTACGAGACCTCGGTCAACCACATCAACGACCAATATGAGCTCTATTCGATTGGTCGCAGTTACCTGCGTCGTGTAAACTTTGAATAGAGGGCCATGAGAAGAGTGTATATCCTTTTGCTGCTTGCAGCAATCCTGCTACCCGCCCAACTGTGGGCCGACACGCTCGATTTGAAGCGGGCCACGATTGTCGTTGTGGGCGAAGACCCCGTGGTGAAGAAGGCCGGCGAGGTGCTCTCCGACGAGGTGGCACGCCACACGCGCCTACGCCTGCCCATCAACGAGCCGGCACAAGGTATCGAGCTGCTGCTCGGCATCGAGGCCGAATTGAAGGCCGCACACCCCGAGCTCGGCGCATCGCTCGACCAACTGACACCGACCGGCAAGGAGGGCTACAAGCTCCTGCTTGCGAAGAATCGTGTGGTGGTGGCCGGTGCCGACCGTCGTGGCGTGATGTACGGCACGGGAGCACTGCTGCGCCGTGCGCAGATGACGATGGGGAGCATCACACTGGCCCCCTTCGAGCCCATCTCCTCGACACCGCACTATGCCATACGCGGCCACGAGATGCAATCCTCGCCCCGCGCCAAGAGTGCCACCGAGCAGTGGGCCGTCGACAATTTCGAGCAGCTGGTGCGCGAGTTGGTACTCTATGGCATGAATGCCGTGGAGACCCTGCGTACGATTCCGGTCGAATATGCCGAGATTATTCAGTCGTATGGCATCGACCATTGGATTGTCACCTACCAGAACGGCCCCGACTTCGAGAGTGCCAAGGGCGAGGCTGCCGAGTTGAAGATGCGTGAAACCATCTTCCAGCGGTATCCGAAAATCGACCACTGGTTCATCAAGAGCGGCGACCCGGGTGATTTGACGCTCAACCGCTTCTTCCACTTTGTCGAGAAGGAGGTGGCACTGCTGAAAAAGTATCATCCGCAGTGCAAAGTGTGGCTCGGGCCGCAACACTTCAAAGATGCGCCGGAGCGCTATTTCGAAGAGTTTGTCGAGCGCACGAATCGCGTCTCGTGGGTCGATGGCGTGGTCTTCGGCCCCTGGTGCCGCATGCCCTTTGCCGAGCTGCGGGCCAAGTTGCGGAGTGATATTCCGATTCGCAACTTCCCCGACATCACCCACATTTACAGCTGTCAGTACCCCATTCGTTCGATTGACCTGCCGCTGGCCTGGTCGCTGGGGCGAATCTGCATCAACCCCACCCCCGTGGCGCAAAAGTTCATTCACAACCTCTATGCACCGCTCGGCGTCGGCTCGCTAACCTACTCCGAGGGCACGAACGACGACCTGAACAAGTTCCTCTGGCTGATGCAGGATTGGGCTCCGGAGAGCTCGGCCGAGGAGTGCGTACACGACTATGCGCGCTACTTCATCGGTGAGGAGTTGGCCGCCGACTATACGAAGGGCTCCTTCCTCTTGGAGCGCAACATGGAGGGACCGCTGGCCGAGAATGCAGGCATCCTCGAAACACTGGCCCACTGGCAGCAGCTCGAAGCGCGTGCCGACGAGCGCACGATGCGCAACGTACGCTTTCTGATGCCGCTGCTGCGTGCCCACTACGACGCCTACATCTACAAGAAGTGGCTCCACGAGTTGGAGGTGGATCGTCGCGCCTACGCCTGCCTTGCCAAGGCGGCCAAGCAGGGCTCACAACGCACCATCAACCTCACACGCACCATCCTGGCCGAGGCCGAGCAGTGTGTCGACCCCGCCCTGCGCCACCGCATCGACCAACTCTACGAGGCGGTCTATCGCGACGAGGGGCGTTGGACAATGGAGTACCAGCACTGCCCCCTGATGCACCAAATCGACGGCACACTGGCCGATAGCGAGTGGATTGCGTACAGCCTGACCCAAATCGAGCAACTCGGCTCGAACCGCGAGCGCTTGGAGGCCATCGAAGCATTCCTGAATCGCACCAACCCGGGCAAAGGGGGCTTCTACTACAATCTGGGCGACTACTCAACCGAGTCGATTACCGGCATCGAGGCCACATACACCACCGACCCCTCGCACCTCGAAACGCCCCACTGCGGCCTGGGTGTGAAGATGTTGAAGGGTTTTGTGATGACCCACAACGGTTTTGGCGGACATCCCATTCCGCTGGCGTGGCACAAGCAGGTCGGCATCTACTACGACCAGCCGCTCACGCTCACCTTCGAGGGATTCGACCCCACGGCAACCTACCGCGTGCGCATCGTTTACACAGGCGAAGCAAACAAATTCAACTCGCATGTATCGTGCCATGCCGAGGGGCATCTGCTCCAACCGACGATGCGTCTCGAAGGCGACCCCGTGAAAGAGTATACGCTGCCGGCAACGGTCACGGCCGATGGGAAGGTGACCCTCCGTTGGCAATCGGCCGAAGGGGAGCGTGGCTGCCACATCGCCGAGATTCTCTTCTTGAAAAACCAACCTCAAACTGCTAAAAAATAACCCTTATGCAAGCGTTGAAAATAACCTTTACGGCTCTGGCCGTGCTCGTGACAAGCATCTCGTGCAGCGACGAGCAGACGGCTCCTGCCGGAGTCGAAGTACCCCTGCTGGTGGCCACGACCCTCGACCTGCCGGCCGACTGCACCTGCGCCTGGCAGGCCGAGGACCAAATCGGTCTGTGGAGCCAATCGACGGCCCACACCTCGAACAACCTCCCCTTCTCGCTCTTCGGAGCCCCCGAGACGGGGACATTCAGCGGGCAGATTACCGCGACCGAAGCGGCCCCCTACACGCTGCGGATGCTCTATGCCTATCGGGCCAATCGGGGCGAAGACCCCACCTATCTGGCTGTGCAGATTCCTGCGACACAACAGCAGCAAGGAGCGCAGTGCGACCTACGACGCAACGCCTTCCTGGTCGGCAGCTCGGAAGAGCTCACCACGACCGAGAAGGAGGTGTCGGTAGCCCTGCACACCCCCTGCGCCATCCTGCGCTTCGAGGTCGATGCCACCCAAACAGCCGCCGCATCGAAGCGCATCACCCAGATGACGCTGACAAGCCAGGCTCCGCTGGTCGGCAACCTGGTCTACGACCTCGTCACAGAGCAGATTGTCCACCCCGCATCGGGCCATTCCGTCACCCTGCAATGGGCACAACCGCTGGCGCTGTCGAGCGTACAGCCACTCTTCGTGGTTGCGCAACCCGGGGAGGTGGCCGGCGAGAAGCTGACCCTCTCGCTGCCCTGCGAGGATAAGAGTACGATTGACCTCGAAGTGACCCTCCCCGAGCACCTCTCGGCCGGTACGGTCACCACCCTGCCTCTCGATTTGGCAGCCTTGATAGCTTCGGGCGCTGCCGAGTTCAACGAATACCGCGTCGACCTCTCGGAGCAGGGCACGGCCAACTGCTACATCGTCACGGAGGCCGAGAAGTACAAATTCCGCCCCACGCGCGGCAACAGCAGCGAGCCAGTCGAGGGCATCGTGCGTGCCGACTGGCTGTGGATGACCGAGGCCGACCTCATCACCAATGTCACCTATGGCAAGGCGGGCATCACCTTCGATGCCGGCAGCGGGCACGGTAATGCCGTCATTGCCGGGTTCGACGCCGAGGAGAACATCGTCTGGACGTGGCACATCTGGCTCACCGACGACCCGACCGCAAAGGGTCACTACGGCGCCACGGAGGATTATTACCTGATGGACCGCAACCTGGGTGCCACTTCGACCACCCCCTTCGACCCGAGCAGCTATGGTCTCTACTACCAATGGGGCCGCAAAGACCCCTTCGTAGGGCAGCGCAACGCCGGTTCGTCGACCCGCTTCCAGGAGGCCACCGCCTTCTCGGAGATTACGGCAGCCCATGTCGTCAATGGCAACTATGCCTTCACTACGGCCCCGAACACCTCGGTCGGCACGACGAAGGCGGCAGCCATCGACTACACGATGCGCCACCCGATGACCTTCATCTACAACGCAGATGGCACCTATGGCAAGTCGTGGTGGAACTCGACCTTCACCGATTACGAGGATTTGTGGGGCGCCAATGCCAAGAAGTCGATTTACGACCCCTGTCCGGCAGGTTACCGTGTGCCGCGCACCGAGTATTCATTCGGCGTGGATATTACGGGCCACTGGGATGTGATGACCGAGGTGCTCGCCAGCGGTCGCAACCGCTACTTCTTCGGTTATTGGGGCGCGACGGGTGGCGAGGTGCGCGGCTACTACCCCGTAGCCGGCTTCCGCTACCACGAGAAGACCTCCCACGCTTCGTCGGGGACCTCGGCCGAGGGCGGTGCCACGGGCTATGTGGGTGCCGTAGGTTACTACTGGTCCAACGTGCTGCGTCCCAAGTCGCAGCAGGTATGGGTGATGGAGCTCGACCCGGATGCCAAGATTTTCCACGGCTCGCGCCGCAACAACGGTCACTCGGCCCGCGGTGGTTCGGTGCGCTGCGAGAAGGAGTAAACCGACAAAAACCATAACCAAAATTAAATAAACCAACATCATGAAAAAGGAACAGAATCGGGTACCCTACGAGGTACCAGCCCTCGACTGGATTGCAGTTGAGATTGAAGCCGGATTTACGCTTTCGGGCGGAGATCCCGAAAATTGGAAGGACTCGGGGAACAACTGGGAACAAGATGAGTAAACCACAAAACAACGAAACAGCGATGAAAAAGATGATTATGACAGGTGTTTTGTCGGTTGTTGCACTGACATTGACCCATTGCACCAAGCACGAAGAGAGCGTCATTGCGCCTGCCAACGGAGCGAAGTTTGCCTTGCAGGCCGAGGTGGCCGAGGGCCGCACGGCAGCCGAGGGGATGACGACCACCTGGGTGGCCGACGATGCCATGAAGGTGTGGATCGGCGCCGAAGGAGAGTATACCAACTGCGGTGAGTTTACGATTACGGCCGAGAACCTCGGCAATAAACTCTTTACGGGTACGATGCCCGACAACTACAATGCTGCGGTGAGCTACGATTGGTATGCACTCTATCCTTACGAAACGGCTAATTACGAGGTTGAGGGCACTCCTGCTCAAACAACGATGATGATTGGCACGAACATCCAGCGCCAAACAGGCGGTTACAGTTCGATTGCCCACATCTCGGGCTCGGTGGCTCCGCTCTATGGCGTGGCGAAGGGCGTGGAGGCCGGTACGCAGCCCCGCTTGCAGATGAAACACCTCTCGACCCTCGTAAAGATTGTTGTCGAAAACCAAGACGAGGAGGCTTTGGAGGTAGGAAAGATTGCCATCGAAAGTGAGGATACGGCCATTACCGGTCGTGCTCGCATTTGTATAACCGGTGATGCAGTTACCTATGAGCCAATCGCCAATGCGGCAAATCAAGCCTTGTTGCGTGTAACCTCCAACGAGGAGACGATTGCTCAAAACGGCAAAGCCGAGTTCTATATGGCGCTGATTCCCTTTACGGCACCTGCGGCGGGAGAGAAACTGCGTATTTCAGTCATTGCCACAAATGGCGACATCTGCACGCGCACCTTTACGATTCCCGCCGGCACCACGTTCAAAGCGGGAGAGATGAATACTTTCACAGTTAAATATAGCGGTGTGGAGTCGGTTGATTTGAGTGCCAACGGTACGGCCAACTGCTACATCGTCACCAGCGAGGGCAACTATAAATTCAAGGCTACACAGGGTAACAGTGATACGTGTCCCGAGATTTCGACGGCCGATTGGCTCTGGATGTCGGAGAGTAATGATCTGATTTCCAATGTACGTTATGTTGACGGCTATGTCTATTTCACGGCCGGCAGTAAGAAAGGCAATGCCTTGGTTGCAGGTTTTACAGCCAAAGAAGTGATTTCATGGAGCTGGCACATCTGGCTCACGAATATGCCTACACTGCACTATGGTGCTACAACCAACCAGCAAATCATGGACCGCAATTTAGGTGCTACCTCAACTACCGTAGACGACTACAAATCGTATGGTCTTTACTACCAGTGGGGACGAAAGGATCCGTTCCCGGGTCCCAATACAGCTAATGCAGCCACAGCTGAAGGAACAGCTTTCGATTCGGAGACAGGGTCAACGGTTGCTTATGTAGTCAATCCTGCGGTTGACCGCGTATTCAACTCTACGCGCAACACCAATATTACCGGAGGCGAAGAGGTTGCGTGGAGCCTTACAAGTCCAATGTGCTACCTCCGTTATTACAATGCAGATAACGGAGGTGGTGTAAGCAATTGGTGGAATTCCGCTTATGCCGATTTTACCAATCTATGGGGATTTGTTGCCGAGGGACAGCAAGTAAATAAGACCATCTACGACCCCTGCCCGGCAGGTTACGCCGTACCGGCTTACCTTGATGATGTGTATGGTAGCTACGAGAATCTCACCACAACTTTCACCCCCATCGGGACTCTGGCCGGTCGTCAGTACACAGGAGCAGAAGGATCGACCTCGTATTATCCAGCAGCGGGTTACCGAGACAGAGGGGCACCACTTGGCAATGTTGGTGCCATCGGTCAATATTGGACGGCCTATCCGCGTGCCAAGAGTACCGATTTCCGTACGCTGAAGTTCTCAACCTCAGCTGTCGAATCGTCACGAACCAATTCGGCCTATGGCAATTCGGTTCGCTGCGTAAAGATTAACAATTAATCCGCCATGAAACTATTTCGCAGTTTACTGATTCTCGGCGTGACGCTCCTGGTGTGGAGCGTCCGCGCCGAGGTGCAGTTGCCGGCCTTTATCGCAAGCGGCATGGTGTTGCAACAGCAATCGACCGTGCGTCTTTGGGGACGCACCGAGTCGGGCGAGAAGGTGACCGTAACGATCGGCTGGGACCACAAAACCTATTCGGCCAAGCCCGTAGCCAACGGCAGCTGGGCCGTGAAGGTCAAGACCCCCGCCGCAGGAGGTCCCTATGAGATTCGCATCAACGACGGCGACGAGACCCTCTTGCAGGATGTGTTGATTGGCGAGGTGTGGATTGCTTCCGGCCAATCGAACATGGAGATGCCGATGAAGGGATTCAAAGCGCAACCCGTGGAGAACAGCCTCGACCTGATTCTCTCGTCGGAGAATGACCAGGTACGCCTCTTCATGACCAAGCGTGCAGCGGCCAAGAGTACACAAACCACCATGCCGGGTAGTTGGCAGGCGGCATCCATCGCCACGACACCCGATTTCAGCGCTACGGCCTACCTCTTTGCACGTCGCTTGCAGAGCGTGCTGAAAGTGCCTGTCGGCGTGATTTGCAGCGCGTGGGGTGGCACGTCGATTCTGGGCTGGATGCCCGAGGATGCGGTGAATCGTGCCATCTCGGCCGACGAGAAAGAGGCTATCATCGCCGTCAACAACTCGGCCAAAAATCTGCCGGCAACCCTCTACAACGGCATGATTGCCCCGATGGCAGGGTATGCTGCGCGAGGATTCATCTGGTATCAGGGGTGTGCCAATGTTGCTCACGGTGAGCCCTATGCCCGCTTGCTGCGCTCGATGATTCAGTCGTGGCGCAACCTTTGGGGCAACAACGAAATGGCCTTCTATGCCGTGGAGCTTGCCCCCTACCGTTATGGTAGAGGTAACGAGCAGGTGCGAGACCGTGCCATCTGGGCCGAGGAGGTGCAGAAGATGATGCAGGGGCTGTCCGGAACGGCCCTCATCCCGACGGGAGACATCGGTGACCGCGGATGCATCCACCCGCCCAAGAAGCAGCAGGTAGGTGACCGTCTAGCCGCCACGGCCTTGAAGAACGACTACGGCTACACCACCTTGGAGCCCGAGGCACCGGCCATTGCCAAGGTCGAGTACCGCGACGGCAAGGCCTACGTCACCACCACCTCGCCAATGGGGCCCGTGGTGGGTTCGCTCTTCGGCTTTGAGGTTGCCGGTGGCAACAAGCGCTTCTACGAGGCAAAGGCTGCCGTGAATAGTCGCACGGGAGAAATCGAGGTGTGGTCGGACCATGTGCCCGACCCCATAGCCGTGCGCTATGCCTTCTGCAACTATCCCGAACGGCAGAATTGGCGCAACTGGCTGGGCATCCCTGCCCTCCCCTGCCGCACCGACGACTGGCCCATCGAAAAATAGGCAGACATCACCTATTCAAAAACGATGTCAATTCATTTGGTTGTTGGGGATACTCGACCTCCTTCGCGAGGTCGGGTATCCTGTTTTTTACGGATGCAGGCACAGCATGACGACCTCTAACATGGGACCACTGTAAATTTCCGGTGAGGCAGGGGCAGGGAAAAAATTTAACATGCAGCATGCATAAGGCTTGCGCAACCTTTAACACGTCACCGCGAGAACCGTCAGGCGCGTGGCGGTCTAAAAAAGCACCACAGCCGTCACTGCGTCGGTTCAGATTGCCACGCTCCCTGCGTTCGCTCGCAATGACGTTTTCGGCAACCCCATTCATTTTGAATTGCTCAAACGCTCCACCGACTTTTGCAGGCAATCCCCCTAACATGCGGGTTGCGGCGGATTGTCGCAGGCCAAAAAGGGGTAAAAAAGCGAGGCTTGGTAAATTTTCCCGCAAATAATTTTGTCGATTCGGTTTTTCGATGTATCTTTGCATGCTCTTAAACCGAAAAAGAGTATCTGTTCGGGGTGTAGCGCAGTCCGGTTAGCGCGCCAGCTTCGGGAGTTGGAGGTCGCTGGTTCGAATCCAGTCTCCCCGACAAAACAACACAAAGCCACCTGTTGAGGGTGGCTTTGCTGTTTTTGGCCGAACGCCCCTAAAAACGAAGGTGCAGCACCTTCGGCACTGCACCTCTCCACTGTTCAACACAGCCCCGTTGTGCTCCGACAACGCGGCCTATCTGCTCCTATGCTGCCTGATTCGGCGTCCGGCTGCTCTCTGCCGCCTGCTTCTCCTTGTTGCGGTTGAGGAAGAATTTCACAATCCACCAAATGATGGCAATACCTACAACAAAGATAATCGAAAGGAGAAATACCACGATACCGACGGCGCGTGCTGCATCAACGCCCAGACCAAAACCCGAAGCGCAAATGCGCCACCAAGTACCGACCAAACCTAATTTGCTACTCATAATGATTTGTTTTTAAGGGTTAATAAAAGTGTTTGAAATTAATAGACCTCTTCATAGACACGACCGTTGCGATAGACACGACGGCGATACCCCATCATCGCAAAGATCAGGATGGTACCGATCACCATCAAAATCTGCAGGATAATTCGGAAAATCAGCGTAATCATTGCAATCGCCGAGATAATACAGCCGATAATATAGACAATCGAGAAGAGCGTTACATAAAGCCCCGTCGTCTTGCCGAAGCTCTTGATATTGCGTTTGAAGGAGATATAAAGTCCCACGCCGAGCGTTCCGAGGAAGCCGCCGATGCCGGCAATATCCATCAGAATCGTATGCTCAAGCCCTAATCCTGCTACGATGAGGATCAATACGATGAATACCGGAATACAGAGTGCCAAACTCCACGCGGCGGGTTTGAGGCTGATCTTGCGTTCGTCGTCGCTCGGGTCGTCGTTACCCTTGAAGAGAGCCCTCTCGTAGAGCTTGATACTGAACACCTGTGCGGCAACCATAAGACCGAAGGGGAAGACACGGAAGAGCGACCCAAAGAAGCCGTAGCGGTCGTATTCGCACCACCAGAAGATCTTGCTGCCGAACTTCATATAGCCATAAATCTCAATGAGCGAAAAGACCAAGATGGCCGCCGGCACAACCGCCAAGAAGAGCGGACGCATCGATGCCATACCACCTTTAAGATAGAGGAACGCCACCATCGCTGCGACTCCCATCACGAGCAGCATGATATTCAACGCGACCGAGGTACCATAGAAATGACCGGCCAACGAGTCCATCAATCGGCTCTCTCCTCGAATCATAAACTCCAGTTCTTCGGCATCGTCACTATCTTCGAAGTACACCTCCGACATGCTTGCAACGAAGAACTTTTCATCCTTCTCGAAGACATAACGAAAACCATCAATGAAAGAGAGCGGCTTAAAGGTGTAGCCACGCTCGATGAAAAAGGTCTTCTGGCTCGTTTTGGTGACCCAACCATGATCCGTCTTTTGATACTCTCTACTCTCGATACCCTTGCCACCCCACGGGTCGATGACTAACTCCACCTCGCGCTCTTTGAGCGTTTTGAGGATCAGGGCCGTGCGCTCCGTAGCAGAGAGTGGCTTCGACTCCTCCTGCGCTTGTTTCTGCTCCTCTTTTGCCGAGAGAGTCGTCACGCTAACGCAGAGTATTACCAATAAGAATAATAGTCTTTTCATACCTATTTTGTTTTCGTTTGTGATACCACAAAATTAAAAGGCCCCCGTAAAAGGAGCCTTTCAAAGAATCAAAAAGAGCCTTTCAACCAATCAAAACCCCTGTTTGGAGGGGTGGCTTTGCTCGATGCGGTGGCGATACTCGACAAACGAACACCCCTTGGCACGGACAAAGACACGGCGGAAGGTCGAGATCGAGTTGAAACCGCACTGCTCGGCGATCTCGACCATCGTAGTGGTGGAGTCGGGATCGTGCAATCGTCGGAGGGCAGCCTCCAAGCGGAAGCCGTTGATGTAGTCGTAGAAGGTGGTGTGGAGCGTGTTGTTGAGGTAGTTCGAGAGATAGGTGCGGTTTGTCCCCACCTCTGCCGCCAGATCGGCAAGGGTCAAGTGGGGGTTCAGCCACAACCGATCCTGCTCCATCGCTTGTTCCAATTTGGCACCGATGGATAGACCTAATTCGCTGTATGTCAGTGGCTTATTGATGTAATAAAAAAAAGGGGGGGGGTATTTCGACGGTCTGTTGGCGATCGGCGTAGTAGAGAGCCGTCGTCCACATCGCGAGCAGGGTCAACTGATAGACGCTGTCCGAGATCCACGTCGAGAAGTAGCTCGAAAAGGTCCACACCGCCAAACAGATGGCCAACATACCGGCTACGCCCGTCAGCCAGCGGACATGAACCCGCTCGACGTTGGAGTAATTCTCTGCCAAGATCCGATTGTAACGCCGTACGGCATAGACCATATAGATGGCAAAGCCGATCGAGTAGCCCCAAACAAAGATGAAGGTGCCATCCACCACCCACTGCTCTCCGATCAGGGCATAGAGCAGTATTGAGAGGAGGAAGGGCAGCGCAAGAGCGGTGGCGCAACGTACCGTACACCACCCCGAGTTGAGCAGTTCGATCACGAAGTAGCACCCCGCCGGCACGGCTGTCATATCGAGCAGGATCAGCAGATTCGAGAGGTAGTTGTCGCGGAAGATCGGCGCGGCGTAGAAGAGCAGGTCTTTGATCTCCAAAAAGCCCCAGTAGAGCAGGATATAACCACACAACCGCTCCAAGCGCGAAGCCTCCTTGCGGCGGTAGCGGCGCAGACCGGCCATCACGAAATACATCGTGACAAGGCCGTGGATGAAGTAAAAGAGGCGTTCGTCTATCACTGTTTTTTCGTTTTTGGGTCGGTTTTGTTCGGCTAAATTACAAAATAAACCCCGATTCTGCAAATAAATATTCAGCCATACGACTGTCGGCGGTTGGCAGTCGATGACGGCACTTTCTGTCAAATTGGCAGAAAGCAGCCGCAAATTGGCAGAA
>CAZTCM010000008.1:0-23979 GCA_964612285.1 uncultured Alistipes sp. | reverse complement strand
GGCTGTTTGGTCGATCAGTTCACCATACTCTTCCAGCAATTCGGGGCGCGGATTGGCGCGGTAGCACAACTCGGCCAGATAGATGAGGTGAGGCTGTTGCCAGATGAGGAACGAACCGACCTTCGAGGGGGCTTCGATGGCCGAGGGGTCGGTCATCTTCATCCATCGCAACCCTTCGAAGCCTTGTCGCTCGGCGATGGCACGGGCATTGGGCGCAGCCGAGTGGTACCATTCGAGCGTATGTTCGAGCAACGCTTCGTGGCCAAAGAGGGCAAATTGTGCCTGGTGCCAGAATATCATTTCGAGGTGGAACTTCCCGTGCCATGAGTTGTAGGTCAGGCCCGTCTCCTGGGGGGGGGTGTCGCCGGCACACTGCGCAGCCAGCAGGTATTGCGACAATACCACGCGGCGCTCCAATTCGGCGGCGCGCGGGTCGGTGCAATGGCTGAAATCGACCATGCCGCCCGTGTGCCAATAGTGATGCCAATGGGCCGCAGCTGCCGCTGCAAGTTGGTCGAACGACCCCTCGGCGGCCACTTCGGGGTGCTCGGTCGGGGTGTAGTGGGCCAGCAGCGCCCATCGTTCGGAGGCGGGGGTGAGTCGGAAGAGGTTGCGCCCCGCCTGAACGAGGGTGGCATCCCCCTCCCAGCGCAGGTGGAGGTAGTAGGTCGTCGCATCCAACTCGCGGCAAAGGGTTGCCGAGTGGTCGGTGGAGGCGATGAGGCGTGTCGTGTGGCGCTCGTCGGCCAACCAGTCACACCCGTCGTCGGCATGTGCCCCCGAGGGGTAGGCGAAGCGAATCAGCAGGGGATGCAGGGCCTTGTTCTCGATGCGGGCCGCAAAACAATCGGCCGTCGGCGAGCAGTGGCTTTCAACGTGATAGGGGATGTCGTTGACCTGGAACGAAGAGGTGATGAAGCCCTGTTCGAGGTGGAGCTGTTGGTCGATGTCGGTGATTTGCGAAGGGGTCAGTCCCTCGAAGCCGATTGAGCCCAGGTGGAGGCGATGCGGATTGACGCGGTACCAGTCGGCCGCCTCTCGGCTGCGCCCCGAGGTGGGCTGGGTGGCGTAGGGCTCCTTTCTCCCGCGGCCGAAGTCGAAGTCGCGCAGCGTCTCCTCGAAACGATACTGTTCGGGGTTGGTAAAACTGTGCCAGCCCCAATCGCTCTGGGTACCGAGCGGTACGCCGAGTCGGTAGTGCTCGGGGAGGGATTGCAATCCCGTGACATCGACCGTAACGGCAAAACCACCATTGCCCACCGTCAGCGAAGCGAGCGTGTCGATGGCTTGGATGTGGGGGTTGTTGCGTGCAAGCAGGGATGTACGGTCGATGGGCTCGGTCGACGAGCAGGCGGTCGCTACGAGGATCAAGAGCGGTAGAAGTCGTTTCATATCGGCATTTGGGAGTTAGTTGTAGGACAAATGTACGACTTTGGGAGCAATTTTGCAAACCGAAGGCGTGCGGGTCGGGAAAAAGCGCCGAAATTGAGGTGCGACGGGTGGAAAAAGTCGAGAATCGTGGTACACTCTGCGGAAAAAATGCTATATTTGCAAGATTAAAGTGCCCTCGTGTGGGGGTGCGTCAAAAAATGTTAAGTGATGGCTACTGAAAATCCAACCCTTTCTGCTCTGGATGAGCAAGTCAGCCCTGCTGTGGCTGAAGATGTGCAAGCTGCGCCCGAGGCACCCGTGGCGGTTGCCGAACCCGAACCTGTTGATGCGTCCCCCGAGGTCGATTTTGCCGACGAAGATGCCGCCCTGGCGGCGCATGAGGCGGGCCTGGAACTCGACGACGAGACGGCCGAAGAGGCTGCCGCCGAGACGTCGGCTGCCGAAGATGAGTTTGCCGCCCTCTCGAAGGGCGAGATGCTCGACCGCTTTGCCGCGATGCTCGACGAGAAACCCGTGCAGTCGCTGCGTCGTACGGTCGATCAACTCAAAGTCGCCTTCTACCGCATTCGTCGTGCCGAGGTTGAGGCGGCGCGTCGCCAGCACCTCGACGAAGGGGGTGCCGAGGAGGAGTTTGTGGCGCCGGTCGATGAGGCCGAGGTGCGTCTGAAAGAGTTGTTCAAGAACTACCGCGAGCGTCGTGACGCCTTCATTGCCAACCTCGATGCCGAGAAGGAGGCCAATTTGCAGGTCAAGCTGGCGATTATCGAGGAGTTGAAAGAACTCGTTAATTCGGACGAAACGCTGAATCACACCTTCAACAAATTCCGCGATTTGCAGCAGCGCTGGCGCGATACGGGGTTGGTGCCGCAGGCCCATGTCAAAGACCTGTGGGAGACCTACAACCTGCATGTCGAGAATTTCTACGGCTTCATCAAAATCAACAAGGAGCTGCGCGATTTGGATTTGAAGAAGAACTACGAGCAGAAGGTGGCTCTGTGCGAGCAGGCCGAGTCGCTGGTCTTGGAGCCCTCGATTGTCGAGGCCTTCCATAAGTTGCAGAAACTGCACGACGAATGGCGTGAGACGGGTCCCGTAGCCAACGAATATAAAGAGACGCTCTGGGAGCGTTTCAAGGCGGCATCGAGTCGCATCAATAAGCAGCATCAGGAGCACTTTGAGCAGTTGAAGGCCGAGCAGTTGAAGAACCTCGAACTGAAAACCGAACTCTGTGTGGCCGCCGAGGAGCTGGCTACGCAGCCCTTCACGACCCGCAAGGAGTGGAATAAGGCGAGCGAGCGCCTGCTCGAAATCCAGAAGACCTGGAAGAGTATCGGCTTTGCTCCGAAGAAGGATAACAACCGCATCTACGAGCGTTTCCGCGAGGCCTGCAACCGTTTCTTCGAACTCAAACGCGGCTTCTATGCCGACGTGAAGAGCGAGATGGAGCAGAACCTGCAACTCAAAAACGAGTTGTGCGCTGCGGCCGAGGCCCTCTCGATGAGCGAGGATTGGAAGAAGACGACCGACGAGCTGATTGCCTTGCAGGCTCGCTGGAAGGAGGTGGGGGCCGTATCGCGTCGCCACTCGGATGCCGTGTGGAAGCGTTTCCGCGCGGCGTGCGACAACTTCTTCGAACGCAAGGCGGCCCACTTTGCCTCGGTTGATGACGAGCACGAACAGAACCTGAACCGCAAGTTGGCGCTGCTCGACGAGATGGAGGCTACCGACGTGAAGGCCGGCGGCTATGAGGTGATTCGCACCTTCCAGCGTCGCTGGGGTGAAATCGGCTTCGTGCCCATCAAGCAGAAAGATGCCGTGCAGAAGCGTTACAAGGCGGCCGTGGATCGCCTCTTCGAGTTGCTGCGCGGCTCGGAGCGTGACCGTTCGATGGGTCGCTTCCGCGAGAAGCTCTCCTCGATGAAGGGGAGCGGCGAGCGTCGCATGCATGCCGAGCGCGAGCGTCTCTACAACAAGGTGCGTCAGCTCGAACAGGAGATTGCGCTGCTTGAAAACAACATCGGCTTCTTCTCCAAATCGAAGAATGCCGAGGCGTTGATTGCCGACGTGAAACTCAAAATCGAGCGTGCGCGTGAGGAGATGCAGGCCACCATCGAGAAGGTGAAACTCATCGACCAGCAGGCTGCCGAGTAGCCGCGTGCAGAGAGAAAGAAAGATCGCTAAAACAGCATAGAGTATGAAACTTACAAAACCCAAGTACATCTTTGTGACGGGCGGTGTAGCCTCGTCGCTTGGTAAAGGCATCATTTCGTCGTCGCTGGCCCGCCTGTTGCAGGCTCGCGGTTATGTGACGACCATCCAGAAATTCGACCCCTATCTGAATGTCGACCCCGGCACGCTCAATCCCTATGAGCATGGTGAGTGTTATGTGACGGAGGATGGTACGAAGGCCGACCTCGATTTGGGACACTACGAACGATTTACCTCGATTGCCACCTCGAAAAACAATACGGTCACGACCGGTAAAATCTATCAGGCAGTCATCGAGAAGGAGCGCCGTGGCGAGTTCCTCGGCAAAACCGTGCAGGTCATTCCCCACATCACGGATGAGATTAAGCGCCGCATTCAACTCAACGGACAGACCAAGAAGTTCGACATCATCATCACCGAAATCGGTGGTACGGTGGGTGACATCGAGTCGCTGCCCTTTATCGAGTCGGTGCGTCAGCTGCGCAACTCGCTCGGCTGGCAGAATACGGCCCTCGTACACCTGGCGTGGGTGCCCTACCTGGCCGCTTCGGGCGAGTTGAAGACCAAACCCACGCAGCACTCCGTCAAGGCGCTCTTGGAGAATGGTTTGCAGCCCGATGTGTTGGTATTGCGAGCCGAGCACTCGCTCGACAAGGCCATCAAACGCAAGATTGCCCTCTTCTGCAACGTGATGCCCGAGGCGGTGGTCGAGTCGGTCGATATGCCGACCATTTACGAGGTGCCGCTGCGTCTCTACGACCAGAAGATGGACGAGGTGATTCTGCAACGTCTGGGGCTCGACCCCACCGAGACAGCGTCGGATCTGACCGCCTGGCGTGCCTTTGTCGATCGCGTGAAGAACCCCTCGAAGCAGGTTGATATTGCCCTCGTGGGTAAGTATGTCGAGCTGCCCGATGCCTACAAGTCGATTATCGAGTCGTTTGTGCATGCCGGTGCGAAGAATGATTGCAAGGTGAAGTTGCACCTGATTCAGTCCGAGCGTGTGACGGCCGAGACGGCTCCCGAGCTGTTGAAGGGGATGGCCGGTATTCTGGTCGCCCCGGGCAATGGTAATCGTGGCGTGGAGGGAAAGATTGAGGCGGTGCGTTATGCGCGTGAGCAGCAGGTGCCCTTCTTCGGTATTTGCCTCGGCATGCAGTGCGCCGTCATCGAGTTTGCCCGCAACGTGCTGGGGCTGACGGATGCCGCTACGGTGGAGATGAACAACGCCACGAAGAACCCCGTCATCGACCCGATGGCCGAGCAGAAGGGGTCGCTGGCAAAGGGAAGCGCAACGCGTCTGGGCAGCTATATCTGCACGCTGAATCCCACGTCGAAGGCCGCGCAGGCCTACGGCATCACGTCGGTGAGCGAGCGCCACTTCCACCACAACGAGTTCAACAACGACTACCGCGAGGCCTTCGAGGCGGCCGGTATGAAGACCGTGGGTATCAACCCCGAGACGAACCTCGTGGAGGTGGTCGAGGTGGAGAATCACCCCTGGTTTGTGGCTACGCAGTACCATCCCGAGTACAGCTCGACCGTGCTGCAACCTTCGCCGCTCTTCGTGGCCTTCGTGAAGGCTGCCTTGGAGTATAAGGAGGCACAAAAATAGTGAAGTTAAACCCCGAAAAACGAGAAAAACAACGAACAAGTAATGGATAAAAAGACAATTCTTGGCCTGGTGGCCATGGCGCTGGTTTTCATTGGCTTTGCCTATCTGAACGGCAAAGAGCAGCAACGCTACCAAGCCGAGTTGGATGCCTATAATGCCTATCAGGACTCGGTGCGTCGGGCCGCGATGCCCGAGGTGGCCGATACCACCTTTATGGAGGCCGCAGCGGAGGTCACTGCTGCGGATGCAGCTCAACAGTTGGCTGCTGCCGATGCAGCACACGCCCGCGAAGTGGCCATGTTTGGCGAGCAGTTGGTTGCCGCTGCCGAGGCGGAGGCAACGTACCTGACTGTCGAGAACGATGTGATGACGGTGCGCTTCACGACGCGCGGTGGGCAGATTGCCGGCGTGACGCTCAAAGAGTATACGAAGTATGGCCCGCGCGAGAACCGCACCGAGCCGGTCGAGATGTTCGACTCGGCAGCCGAGCGCTTCAACCTTTCGTTCTTTGTGCGCAATGGCCTGCACGATGTGAAGGTTGCCACGGCCGACTACACCTTTGAGGCGCAGCCCGTGACGACGGTCGATGGCGCACAGTGTGTGACGATGCGTCTGCCGATTGCCGAGGGCCGCGCGTTGTGCTATGACTACCTTATATATAATACGGCGACACCCGAGCGCGACTACCTGATCGATTTCCGTGTGCGCTTCGAGGGGTTGCAGCCGATGCTCTCGAACCAGAGTTCGATTGCCTTGGATTGGACCAGCACGACCTTCCAGAACGAGCGCGGTTTCTCGAACGAGAACATGAATACCACCCTCTCGTACCGCTTCCCGGGCGAGGATTCGATCGAGGAGCTCGGCATTGGTGAGGGCGCGAAGTCGGACGATACGGCGAGCCATGTGAGCTGGGTGGCCTTCAAGCAGCAGTTCTTCTCGTCGGTGCTCATCGCTCCGGACCTGCTCAATGGGGCCGAGATGGCCTACGAAACGGCGGCTCCGGGCTCGGGGTATGTGAAGCGTTTCAGCTTGCAGTCGGCCGTGGAGTTCAACGCCTCGACCGAGGGGTATGATTTCGCCTTCTACTTTGGTCCGAACAAATACTCGATTCTGCGCAAAGTGCAGGTGGGTGACGAGGAGCTCTACCTCGAACGACTCATTCCGCTCGGGTGGGGTATCTTCGGCTGGATCAACCGTTGGATTGTGATTCCGGTCTTCGATTTGTTGCGCAACCACATCGCCTCGTTCGGTATCATCATCCTGATTTTGGCCGTGCTGATTCGTCTGATTATCTCGCCGCTCACCTACAAGAGCTATGTCTCGATGGCCAAGATGCGCCTGATTAAGCCCGAGATGGATGCCCTGGCTGCGAAGTACCCCAAGCAGGAGGATGCCATGAAGCGTCAGCAGGCGCAGATGGAGCTCTATCGCAAAGCGGGCATCAACCCGATGGGTGGCTGCATCCCGATGCTGATTCAGATGCCGATTCTGATTGCCATGTTCCGCTTCTTCCCCGCCTCGATTGAGTTGCGTGGCGAGTCGTTCCTCTGGGCGCACGACCTCTCGTCGTATGACAGCGTGCTGAACCTGCCCTTCTCGATTCCCTTCTACGGGGACCACATCTCGCTCTTTGCCCTGCTGATGGCTGCCTCGACCTTTATCTTCTCGTGGATTAACTACCAGCAGACCGCTTCGTCGCAGCCGCAGATGGCTGGTATGAAGTTCATGATGCTCTACCTGATGCCGCTCATGCTGCTCGTGTGGTTCAATGGCTATGCGAGTGGTCTTTGCTACTACTACCTGCTGTCGAACATCCTGACCATCGGTCAAACCTACATCGTGCGTCGTATGGTCGATGATGACAAGATTCGACTGGCGATGGAGGCCAACGCGGCGAAGAAGTCGAAGGGCAAGAAGTCGAAGTTCCAGCAGCGCTACGAGGAGTTGATGCGCATGCAGGAGATGCAGCAGAAGGCCAAGAAGAGATAATCGACCTTGAAGTTGCAAAGAGAAAAAGCCGCTGATCAGGTGATGGTTGCGTTATGCGCGCTTTCGCCATTCCGCTTTTCGTGCGATTACCGACAAAAGAGCATGTCCAAAAAAATGGTGGACATGCTCTTTTTTTTTGGGGATTGGGCAGTTGCAAATTCAGATTTTATTTTTAATTTTGCATGTTGAGTAGTGAGCCCTAATGCGCAAACGGGGCACTTTCCGATGTGGTTGAGACCAGACCGGAAACAATACATATCGGAAAGGCGACGATGTTGTAAAACGAATATCGAAAAAACATGAGAAGCCTTTTCTTTTCTCGCTTGTTGGCTATTGTAGCCCTTTTGGCTGTTTCGTGCAGCGATGACCCATTTCCCCAATTCAGTGTAGATCCCGATGCGGCCCCTCCGAGGGATTCCTATGTCGGTGATGTTCGTTCGATGATTTTCGAGGAGGGCTGTGCCCAATTCAATACACCGCGCGTGACCCTCTATGCCAGAACCGCCGAAGGAAACATCATTCGACGAGTGGCTCGCTATGCACGTCATGCTGCGACGGGCGGCCGTCTGACGCTCGACCACGGATTGAAGGACGGAATCTATGAATTGCTCTACCTCGAATATGACCTGCCGAAGGCGGAGGTGGTTGAGGAGATGACCACGGGGCACTTCGGCCTGTCGTGCCGCGTTGAGGTGGCCAATGGCGAGGTGAAACTGCTCGACGTGTGGAATTCCACCTTCGGCCTCTATGGTGCGGGAACCGCCGAGAATCCCTATCGCATATCCAGCTACGACCAGATGATTCAGCTGACCTCCCGACTGGCCGGCACCTCGTTGCTGACCGATGAGGAGTTGAAGCAATGGGAGGAGGCCCACTTCTTGCAGACGGCCGATATCGACGGAAAGAAGATGTCGAATTATTGCAGCCGTCAATATGGCTGGATTCCCATCGGTTACCTCAATACAACCCCTTTCCGTTCGAATTTCGATGGCGGTGGTTACAAGATTACAGGTCTGGAAATCACGCGTGGTGCAACGTGCTGTGTAGGTCTGTTCGGCTATACCCACGGAGCCTGTATCCGCAATGTTCATTTGACGGACGCAACGATTGTGGGTGACTTTGCGGTGGGCGGTATTGCCGGTACTACCATCTCGAGCGAAGGCGATCGACATGTTACCATCTTTGAGAATTGTACGGTGGAGTCGTCCTCGATTACGAGCCACGAGGGAGGTTATGGCGTCGGCGGTTTGCTGGGCTGTGTCGATGAACTGACCGTGGCGAGCCTTCATAAGTGCCGTTCGCTTGGCAATACCATCTCGGCTACGATGAATGCCGGTGGTATGGTGGGCGTGGGTGCCCGCAGTTCGGCGGTGATTATCGGTTTGAGCGAGAATAGCAGTACGGTAACGACCGATTATGGATGCGTGGGCGGTATCGTGGGTGCATGCGATTCGCTCAATATGGCCGCATGTATCAACCGTGGTGCGATTCACGGTGCGATACGTTATGTAGAGGGTGATGAGCATAACGGCTTGTCGAACCTCGGTGCCGGTGGTATCGTTGGCGGTACGGGTATGTCAGTCTTTATGGGCTGCGTGAACGAGGGCGTTGTGCAGGGCCGCGTAGGTGTCGGTGGCATCTTGGGCAGTACGCGCTTTACGGGTACCTTCGAGGGGGAGGATTATATGTGTCAGAATGCGATTTTCCTCTATTGCGGTAACAGCGGCTCGGTGGCAGGTGAGTATATCGTGGGTGGTATCTGTGGTGAGTCGCAGGTCGGTGCTACGGGATGCTACAACACCGGACCGATTGTTGCGTCGGGCTCGGGAGCCGGAGGTATCCTTGGCGTCTCGCAGATGGCCATCTGCGAAAACAACGTCAATACGGGAACGGTGAATGCCGATACGCATGCAGCCGGTATTGCGGGTATCACATGGGTCGGCAACTACATGATTAACCACAACTATGGCAGTATTTATGCCGCCAATGGTTATTCGGCCGGTATTTTGGCCAATGGAGGTCGCGATATTACGATGAACTACTGCGGTAATTTTGGCCCGATTAGCAGCTCGTCGTCCTCCGATCCGATAGGTGGTCTGTTGGCCGAGTGTGGTAATTTTATCGAGGAGCATACGCTCATCCCCGATGAGGCAAAATATGCGATTGCAGGATTTGAGATGGCGCTTGGTGTTGTGGGCCTTGCAGGAATTCCGCTCGCTTTTGTCAATACGACCAACGCCGTTGTGAATGGGTTGATGACCGCCTTTTCGGCCGTGACATTTACGGCCTCGACCCTTTGTTGGCTCTATGATGATATTTTACACTCCTATGGTATCTATGGTTGTTTGGAGATGCTCGATATCGAGAAGATGTCGCAAGAGACCAAGGCCGCTATCGATGCACAGCTGGCACAGGCAGGAGCCGTTCAACAAGCGATGCGCAGTAGTTTTGCCCCCTCATCGTTTATCTTCTCGAGCAATATGCTCTCGTATGAATATCCGAACAATGTGCAAAAGATGATTGCTTTCTGCGCCTCCGAGGGGGGTGACGAGCAGTACAACGAAGCCTTGCAGGCGGAGCGTATCGCGAAAATTGACGCTACGATTGAGAAAGAGAACAGTAAAATGGTTGCCCACCAGATTGTGTCGGGTGTTGCGATGCTCTTGGGGGCCGTTGCTACGATTGCCGGAGCTGCGGCATTGGCTGTTGGCACAGGCGGCACGGCTATTCCAGCAATCGTTGCTTCGGTGGCAGGCTTTGCCGGTGGTGTGATTGGCGGTGCGAATACGATCGCTCAAACAGCCACGGCCACCGAATATAATCTTGCGGAGATTAACGAAAATGTCAATGGCGGCCAAATCTCCTGTCCTGGCTCGAACTCCAAGGCCGGTGGAATCGTGGGCGTTCTACACGACTATGGTACGGTGGCCGACTGCCTGAATACCGGTGCAGGTTCGGGTGGAGGCGGTCATCTGGTAGGTCAGGTGCGCAGCGAAACGACGCTCCGTAATTCGCTTTCGATTGCTCCCGCCTCCTCGTGGGCGAGGATGGCCGACGAAGATGGCCGCAATAACAGTTCGTCGGGGCTCTACTACTGCGTCGATGCCGAGGAGATGGTGACCTTGTCGGCCGATGCCGTGGGTACCTCCGCGTCGGGTCTTACCCTCGAACAGATAGCCAAGAAGGAGAGCTTTGAGGGTTGGGATATCGATGGTAAGAGTTGCTGGACAATTCCTGCACATGTGCAGAAACCCTTCCCGATTCCCGATATGTCGAAATATACCAAATAGTAACAACGAATCACCTAATGATTATACCTATGAAATGTAAGTTGAATTTCTTGATGATTCTTTGGATGGCAGTGTTGTGCTGCTGTGTCTCTTGCTCCGACCACGATGAGGGTATTTGGGTATTACCCAAGTCGGAGGTTGAGCAGGTTGATGGTCTTTATTATGTCAATTTTTATCTGCCTCCGCGCTGGGAGGTGGAGAATATCCATAGCGATGTTACGTTGCAGTTCTTCTCGTTGGAGGGACGCGCCGAACCCTACGAATATGCGGCCGTGCTGGAAAACAAGGGCAATCACTGCATTTCGTTTGTGATAGATCCCGCCTCGGGCGAGGATTTGCCCTCGGGCGAATATCTCCTGCGAGGCATCGGGCCGTTGGGCCGGAAGTTCGTGGCCCGTATGCATGTCGATGTCAAGGACCGTGTGGTTGAGTTCCTCAGGGAGGCCCCGCAAATGGTGGGTTTCAGCAAAGGTAAGGGTACCGCTGAGGAGCCCTACGAGATTGCCGATGAGTATGATTTCGATGATTTGATTTTTGCGCTTCACGATGATTCCACCTATGCGCGAGATGTCTACTTCAAGCAAACCGACAATATCCTCTTGATAAGCAGCGATGGCCTTATCGATGAGAATGGTTGGTTCAGCGAGCATTTTGCCGGACACTACGATGGTGGCGGATTTTCCATCTCGGGGCTTTACTATCAGGGTAAGGGCGACCAGGTTGGCCTGTTCCGCACGTTGAAGAATGGCGCAGAGATTTCCAATCTGACGCTCAATATCTCGTCGCTTTCGAGTACCGGAAACGAAATCGGAGCCTTGGCCGGTGCAGTGAGTGGTTCGGTGCAGGTTTCAAACTGTATAATTATGGGCCACATGAAGGGGTATAATCGCGTGGGAGGCCTGTTCGGTTATGTCGCGGCGAACAGTTATGTGTCTGCAACCAATGTTGAAATGGCGATTTCGATTGCCGACAGCCACGATTGCGTAGGTGGTATGATTGGTTATGTGGACCAATTTAGTCGGGTAGACCTCCTCAATATCAAGACCGAGCATGCCTCGTTTGAGATTCACGGTAATGACTATGTCGGCGGCTTAATCGGCCATTCGTGTTGGACCAGAATCAACATTCGTGACACCGCATTGAAACATAGCGTCTATTCGGCTACGGAGGTGGTGACCCTCAGCGGTCACTCGTATGTCGGCGGCTTAATAGGTTGCTATGAAGATAAAGGTACTTCGAGCGGCTATCGACCGGGTGAAGCATCGTGGGAGGAGTTTAATCCGCTGAAAGTAGAGAATACCTCGACCTGCTTCCCGCTGAAAGCTACGGGGGATAATGTGGGAGGTATTGTGGGTGAGCTTCGAGGCAACTCGGGCATCGAGGAGGCTCATTTTACGAATGTGATGGCCTCCTGCGCGGTAACCGGTGCTGACAATGTCGGCGGTTTTATCGGCAATAACGATAACTGTGATTGTTATTGTATCAATTGCTCGGTGCAGGCCTCCAATTTTAATGTCGTAGCAGTCAGCGGTAAAAATGTTGTGGGTGGATTCATCGGCGCCAATAACTATGCCCTCAGATGCACCTCTGTCGGAATCAGCTCGAATGTCACCGGTTCGGGTAGTTATGTGGGTGGATTTGCCGGTCGCGGTCGTAATGACGTCTCGCTCGACGTCTTTCAGTTTGAATCGACGATGAAGGTACAGGGCAAGGAATATGTGGGTGGCTTTGCCGGCGAGTGGGTCGGTTCGATTGAGGGTGAGCATCCGATTTCGTTGACCGATGGACAGGCAACCATTCCCAAGGCTCCGGATAAGGCCGATTTTAGCGTAAAGGTTTATGGCGAGCGATTTGTGGGAGGCCTTGTGGGCCAATTGGTGCAACCGGGTTTGACGGGCACCATCCAAAATGTACACGCACGTTGCGAGGTCCACGGAGGTTATAATACGGGCGGCCTTGTAGGCTATAAAGGACTGGGAACGCTGATTACCAATTGTGCCGTATCCGGCACCATCGAAGCCTCGGGCGAGAATTGCGGCGGCATTATCGGTAAAGTGGAGGGCTCGGAGGTACGCCAGTGCATCAACTATGCCACCATCACAGGCTCCACGGATACGGGTGGTATTATCGGGTATATGGTGCGTAGCAGCTCGACGAATCCCTATGTGACCTATACGGTCAATGTGGGCAGTGTCACCGGATCGGGACGTGTAGGAGGTATTGTCGCCGGTATCAATATTGGCACCGACGATCTGCACGATATTGTGACCTATTGCGCTAACTTTGGCACAGTGCGGTGCAATAACGGCTCCGTGTCAATCGGCAATAAAGCGTATGGCGGTATTGTGGGTGACAGCTTTGAGGCTGGCTCACGCGTGGTGGGTTGTGCAAACCATGGCAAGGTGTCGGGGAATATCTCGGCACACGGCGTGGGCGGTATCGCCGGTTCGATGGGAAATGATCCTGACGGTGCTGATAGCAAGGATCAGTATAATTTTATCATTAGCAATTGTATCAATACGGGAAATCTCTCGAATGAAAATGCCGATGCACATATTGGTGGTATTCTTGGCTATGCCGAGGAGGGGGATGATGGCTACCATCCCGATGCTGCGGTGCTGGGGTGCCTGAATAAGGGGCGGATTACCTCCAAGCAGGAGTCGACGACCGGCGGTATTGTGGGCGAGCTCGACTGGTATGGTCATATCGAATATTGCAGTTGCATTCCGAAGGACCAACTCTCCGACTATGGTTATCACATATGGGAAGGTGGCGTGAAGTATGATGCTTTGCTCTGGGAGAGTTATCGTGTGAGAAATATCGTAGAATATACTGCGAAGTCGGCCGATGCGTATAAAGCATTGGGAACGACCTATTGGGTGATGCCGTCGGGTACGGGTTATCCCACGTTGAAGAATTGTCCGTTCCAGCATACAACGTATGCACAATAAGGAACGTTTCACGAGAGGGGGCTGCTTAACCAGTGTTAAGCAGCCCCCTCTCGTTTATGGTTGGTTGTGGTGTGTTACTCGACGTAGAGCACCAACCCTTTGAGGTATTCGCCCTCGGGATGGTAGATGTTAATCGGGTGGTCGGCCGGTTGGGTCAGTTGATGCAGGATGCGTACCTTGCGGCCTGCAATGGCAGCGGCCGAGAATACGGTCGTGCGGAACAACTCCTTCGAGACGGCCTGCGAGCAGGAGAAGGTGAAGAGGATACCCCCGGGCTTGATTTGCGACAAGGCGCGGGCATTGAGCCGCTTATAGCCCTGCATGGCATTTCCCAATACCTTGTGATGCTTGGCAAAGGCGGGCGGGTCGAGGATAATCAGGTCGTAGCGCGATCCGATGTCGCGCAGATACTCGACGGCATCGGCTGCCACCTCCGTATGGGGAATGCGGTCGCCGAAGTTCAGCCGCATGTTCTCGGCAGCAAGGTGTACGGCGCGTTCCGACGAATCGACCGAGCACACCTCGACGGCCCCTCCCTCGGCGGCATAGACCGAGAAACCGCCCGTATAGCAGAAGGTGTTGAGCACGGTGCGTCCCTTTGCATAGCGTTTGACCAGTTCGCGGTTCTCGCGTTGGTCGAGGAAGAAACCGGTTTTTTGCCCTTCCTCCCAATTGACGGCAAATTGCAGCCCGTTTTCGAGCACCACCTGCGAAGGTTGGTGCGACGAGCCCCACAGATAGCCATCCACGGCGCCGAGGTTGGCCTTGAAGGGGAGCGTCTGCGACGATTTATCGTAGATGGCCGTGATGCGCTCGCCATAGCAGGCACGAATTGCCTCGGCGATGGTGCGTCGGGCGTGATACATGCCCACCGAGTGGCACTGTACGACGGCTGTCGAACCGTAGATGTCCACCACCAGCCCCGGCAACGAATCGCCCTCGCCATGAATCAGACGATAGCAGGTGGTCGTGGGTGACTCTGTGAGCCCCAGCGTGCGACGCACGTCGTGTGCCACGGCAATGCGACGGTTCCACCACGCCTGGTCAATCGGCTCCTGCTCGAAGGAGAGCACACGCACGGCAATCGAGCCAATCTGGTAGTGCCCCTGGGCGATGAAATCCCCATTGCGGGTATATACCTCAACGAGCGCCCCTTCGTGGATGTCGGTCTCGTTCTCGGCCTTGATGTGGTCGATGGCCCCCGAGAAAATCCAGGGGTGGCGACGTTGGAGCGACTCCTCCTTGCCGCGGCGCAGGATGATTTGCGGTGTAAACATAACCTATTTCGTGCTTCTTTTTTTCGGGGTTTGTAACAGTTTTTTGTGGATGCGGATGCAGACCCACGCATCGGTGGCAGCATAGCGCTGCTGCCCCTCGGTGAGAGATGACGACTCCCAGTTGCTCAGCCGTTGCGCCTTCGAAACGCGGCGGCCGAGGACGATGGCCGACATCTTGCGCAGGCTGCGCTCCTCGATGCCCCACTGGCCGACCTCTTGTTGCAGGTCGATGAAGCCGCGCTCGCGGAAGTGGCGTAGTTGGTGGAGCGAGCGAATGTCGCCTGCCACGTCGGCACCGATTTTTGGCAGGGCGGCATTCTCCAAGAGTTGCAACAGAGGCTTGGCGAGCGGGATGCGGTTGAGACGAAAGAGGTAGCAACGCTCCTCGGAGGCGAGTTGCAGCAGCGACACGCGGTAGGTGACGCCCGCCTTGAACGAGGGGCGCGTCTCGGTGTCGAATCCGAGGATGGGTTGTGCCGCCAGGTAGCGGCAGGCCTCCTCGATTTGCTCCTCGCGGTCGATGATGCGAATCTCGCCCGCAAACTCGATGGCCGGCAGCTGGGCTGTCTCCTCGTTGCTTAACTTTGCAATAAATGGGTCGTGTGGTGCCATGTCTCTGCTCAAAACGCTACAAAGGTAGGCAATAAATTTGGCAAATTGGCGCTATGCGCGTCGAATTTTCAGTTTTCCCTCCTTGTTCAACTCGATGTGGCCGCTTTGGGTCAGGCTGCGCAACGCCTCGGCGATGGCTTCGGGGGCAGCTTGCAGCTCCTCGGCCAGCGCATGCGGGTCGGTCGGATGCTGTTCGAGGTGGTTCAAAATCCGTTGTGCCAATTGCTCCGCTTGTGCCGAGCCGCGCTTTTCGGCACGACGACGGGCCAGGCAGAGGTCGCAGATGCCGCAGGGACGGCTGTCGGGGGCGCCGAAGTAGCTCTCCAACACATGGCTGCGACACACCTCTTCGTTGGCCGTGTATTGCAACATCTGCTCGAAGCGTTCGTGGGTCAGCTCCTTGCGCCGGAGATAGGTCTCGGGGGCGATGTAGAGGTCTTCGCGAGGCAGACGCTCCTCGTCCAGATAGAGAATGGGCGAGCTGTTGGCCGGAATGTAGCGAATGACGCGCAGCTGCCACAGACGGCGCAGGTGTTCGCGTACCCGTTCGACCGTGTAGCCGCTCCAAGTGGCAATTTCGCGCTCGTCGATGGGGCGGAAATCGTTGAATACGCCGTTGTAGAGGCGAAGCAGGGTGCGGATGAAGTGGTCGAGTTCGTCGTGGCGGATGCGCAGTTTGTAGAGGTCGTCACGGCTTACGGTGAAGAGGATGCGTGCCGGATTCTCGCGTTCGTCGGTCAGGGTGAGGTAGCCGTTGAGTTGCAGGAGTTTGATGGCACACGACACGGTTCCCTCGTAGAGGTGCTCGCGGGCGCAAAACTCGTAGAGGTTGAAGGCGAACGAAGCCCCGCCGCCATCTCCGATGGCGATGCCGAGGTAGGAGCAGAGTTTCTCGTAGATGTCTTTTACGCGTTCGAGCGGCGGAAACTCCTGCTCGAAACGGCGGATAATGCGGGGACGGTCGTCCGAAGCGACCAGCAGTAGGGCGTAGGCCCGTTTCCCGTCACGACCGGCCCGCCCCGCCTCCTGGTAATAGCTTTCGAGCGAGTCGCACATCGTGTAGTGCACGACAAAGCGTACATCGGCCTTGTCGATACCCATGCCGAAGGCGTTCGTGGCGACCATCACGCGCGTGGTGCCCTGCATCCACTCCTCTTGGCGCATCGAGCGCTCGACGTGGGGCAATCCTCCGTGGTAGGCCGTGGCGGTGATGCCCTCCTGCCGCAGCAATTCGGCCACTTGTTCCGTCGCTTCGCGGGTGCGGACATAGACGATGCCCGAGCCCTCGACATTGTGCAGCAGGCGTAACAGCTGCCCCTGTTTGTCGTCGGTGTGGCGTACGCTGTACGAGAGGTTGGGCCGTGCAAAACTGCTGCGCAGCAGGTGCGGCTCGGCGAAGTGCAGGTTCTCCATGATGTCGCGCTGCACAAGCTCGGTGGCCGAGGCCGTGAGGGCCAATACGGGGACCTCGGGCAGGCGTTCGCGCAACTCGGCGATGCGCAGGTAGGAGGGGCGGAAGTCGTAGCCCCACTGCGAGATGCAGTGCGCCTCATCGACGGCCAGCAACGAGATGTTCATGCGTGTGACGCGGGCACGAAAGACCTCGGTGGCCAACCGCTCGGGGGCAACATAGAGGAATTTCACGTCGCCATAGACGCAGTTGTCGAGTGCAATGTCGATTTGGCGGGCCGACATGCCCGAGTGAATCGCTACGGCGCGGATGTCGCGGGCGCGCAGCCGATCCACTTGGTCCTTCATGAGGGCGATTAAGGGTGTGACGACGATGCACAACCCCTCACGGGCGAGGGTCGGCACCTGGTAGGTGAGCGACTTACCTCCGCCGGTGGGCATCAGGGCCAACGTATCCCGACCGGCCATGACCGACATGATAATTTCACGTTGCATGGCCCGAAACTCGCTAAATCCCCAATAGCGACGAAGAACGTCGTGTATGCGTTCGTCAATGGTTTGCATAGGACAAAGATAAGGAAAATTCAAAATGCAAAACTGAAAAATGGAAATTATTGCAGCTTGAAAATGTGAATATCCCCAATTGTAGGTAGAAAAATTGTAAAAAAAGTTGTACTTTTGCCCCGTATGAAAATTTCCGAGAAATACAAAGTTCGTGAGATGGCCGGCGAGCACATCATTGTGATGCCGGGCAACTATGGGGTCGATATGACCCGCGTCGTGTCGCTCAACGCTACGTCGCTCTACCTGTGGCAGGAGTTGCAGGGGCGCGATTTTGAGGTGGAAGAGGTGACACGCCTGCTCGTCGAGCACTACGAGGTGGAGGAGGCAGTGGCTGCGCGTGATGCGGCGGCCTGGGTTGAGCAACTCCGCTCGTGCGGCATCGTCGAGTAAGAACTCCCAAAATGTCTGGTCGAGTGATGTTGCAGTTGCGCCGAATCCTTGCGTTGATGTTGACCTGCGCCTATCTGTTGGCCGCAGGGGCTTCGTCGTGGGCTTCGCTCTGCTGTCCCTGCATCGAGCTGCACCGCCACACGGAACAGTGCTGTCATGGATGCCATCACGCCGCCGAGACGTCGTCGCAGGCGACCTTGCAGAATCCGGTCGGGCCGGCCGAGGCACACTTCGAGGGGCTCTGCTGCGATGACCGCCACTCGAACGAACGTGCCCTCTACACCAACGGTGAGGAGGATTCGACACGTCGTCAGGGACGTGCGGCGACGCAACAGCCGGTCGATGGCGTAGTGGCCGAGTCGCTGCGAACAGCCTCACCCGAGGTGCCTGACGGTGTCGCTCTGCTCGAACCTCGCAATGCGCCCCCCGTCGCGGGCGGTTGTGCAGGCACGCATGCGTTGCGTGCACCTCCCGTTACGGCTTAAACATCGCCCGCCTTCGACACGAGGTCGATGGGGGATTTGTTGTTTTACCGTAATGAAGGAGAAATCTTATGAAAATCAAAACCATTATTCTATGTTTTATGAGCCTTGGCCTCGCTGCGCCGTTGCATGCGCAGATGTTGCAGGGCAAGGTGTTGGATGCGGAGGGCGCGCCCCTCGTTGGTGCTTCGGTCTATTGGGCCGGCACGACCGTGGGCGGCAGCAGCGATGTGGAGGGTAACTTCGCGCTCTATCGTGTCAAAGGGTATGACCGCGTCGTGGCCTCCTACCTCGGCTACCGCAACGACACGTTGCAGGTGGCTGCCGGTGTCGAGCGCATCGATTTCCGCTTGGAGGCCGACGGTGTGGCTGTGGAGGATGTCGTCATCGAGGGTACCCAGAGCGGTAACTATGTCAAGCGCGACGGCATCGTCAAAAACGAGATGATTTCGTTTGCGGGTCTCTGCAAGATGGCCTGCTGCAACCTGGCCGAATCGTTCGAGAACTCGGCTTCGGTGACCGTGGGTTACAGCGACGCTATTTCGGGAGCACGTCAAATCAAAATGCTCGGTCTGGCCGGCACCTACACGCAGATTTTGGACGAGAATCGTCCCATCATGCGCGGACTGAGTGCCCCCTATGGATTGAGCTATACGCCGGGTATGTGGCTCAACTCGATTCAGGTCTCGAAGGGTGTTGCCTCGGTGGCCGCCGGTCACGAGGCCATCACCGGACAAATCAACCTCGAACATCGCAAGCCGACCGATGAGGAGCGTCTCTTTGTTAACCTCTACCTCGATGATGAGTTGCGCCCCGAAATTAACCTCGCCTCGGCCATTCCGCTCACGGCCGACAAGCGACTCTCGACCTCGATACTCTTCCACGGCTCGGCCGATACGGATGTGCGCGAGATGGACCACAACCACGACCTCTTCCGTGACCAGCCCGAGACAAACCTCCTCTCGCTGGCCAACCGTTGGCTCTATCAGGCCCGCAACGGCATGCAGGTGCGCTGGGGTTTCAAACTCTTGCAGGAGAATCGTCTGGGAGGCATGCTCGACTACGAAGATGAGGAGGAACAGCGGTCGCTGATGGCCCAAAATTGGGATTGGCAGTCGAAGGAGGTGGCGATGCCGGCCTATGGGTCGCACATCCGCAACCGCGAGGCCGGCGCCTATTTGAAGGTGGGTATGCCGCTCGGAGCTGCGGTCTACGATGCCGAGAACGACGAGGAACTGCGCTCGAATCTGGCGCTGGTGGCCGACTTCGACCACTACGACGAAAAGGCCTACTTTGGTCTGAACGACTATGCCGGCAGCGAGAATACGGTGACCTTCAACCTCGCCTACAACCACTACTTCACACCCCGCTCGTCGCTCATCTTGGGCTTGCAGTCGCACCACACCGCGACCAACGAACGGGTGGTGAACGCCACACCGTGGATTGCCGAACAGCCGGTGATGGAGTACCTGCTCGACCGCAACGAGGAGGAGGTGGGGCTCTATGGCGAATACACCTACGCCATCAAGGAGAAACTCTCGCTTGTGGCGGGTGTCCGTGGGGACTATAACAGCTTCTACGACCGCCTGTTCTGCACGCCGCGCGGCCATATCCGCTGGAACATCACGCCGATGACCACGCTGCGCCTTTCGGCCGGTCTGGGCTACCGCTCCACCAATATTTTCACCGATAACATCGGTATCCTGACAACGGGTCGCAGCATCGTCTTCAACGACGGGGTAACGGCTTCGAAGGATTGGTTCGAGGAGTTCGACCGCATGGAGAAGGCGGTGACCTTTGGCGGCTCGCTGACGCACACCTTCTCGCTCTGGGGCTTGGAGAATGCGACCATCAGTCTGGACTACTTCCGCACCCAGTTCTCGCACGCCGTAGTGGTGGATCAGGAGTGGAATCCCGCCTTGATTAACATCTACACCTCGGACGACAAATCCTATACGGATACCTATCAGGTCGATTTCTCGTGGACTCCGGCCGAGCGATTGGATATCTTCGCCACGTTCCGTTATACGGACAGCGAGATGACGATTCGCCGTCCCGATGGCACGACGGCGCAAGTCGAGCGACCGCTGGTGAACAACTACAAGACGCTGCTCAACATCCAATATGCCACGCGTTTCCGTCGCTGGGTGTTCGATGCTACGGCCCAGCTCAACGGTTCGGCCCGCATCCCGACCCAGACGGGTAACCTGGCCGACGACAGCCACTCGCCCGAGTACCCGATGTTCTATGCCCAGGTGACGCGCAAAGTGGGGAAATTCGACCTCTATGTGGGTTGTGAGAATATCGCCGACTACCGTCAGAAGGTGCCTATTGTCGGGGCCGAGAATCCCTATTCAACCTCGTTCAACTCGATGAATGTGTGGGGGCCGCTCATGGGGCGCAAGTTCTATTTCGGATTGCGCTTTAATTTGTATTAAAAGATTGAAAACCAATAAAAAATAATTGCAATATGAAAAAGTTGATGATGGTATGCCTCGCACTGCTTCTCGGTGTGAGTGTGTCGATGGCCCAAAAGCCGGCCAAGAAGGGTGCCAAGGAGTACAAAACGACAGTTTTTGTGACCAACCTCGATTGCCCGAACTGCGCCAAAAAGGTGGAGAACAACATTCCGGTGTTGGGCAAGGGTATCAAGGATGTGAAGATTGACCTGCCGACAAAGCAGGTAACGGTGGTCTACGACGCTGCGAAGAACGACGATGCCACGATTATCAAGGGCTTTCAGTCGTTGAAGGTCGAGGCCGAGGTGAAGAGATAGTTGTTGCCGCAAAAAAAATCTCTACCCGATGAAAAAGGTGGTTACCTTTGGCGAATTGATGTTGCGCCTGAGCCCTCCGACCTTCGACCGCTTCGGCCAATCGAGCCGTTTCGAGGCCAACTTCGGCGGTAGCGAGGCCAATGTGGCCGTTTCGTTGGCCAACTATGGCCTGCGCAGCGAGTTTGTGAGTTGTCTGCCGGCCAATAAAATTGCCGATGCAGCACTGCGCGACCTCCACCACTACGGGGTTGATACTTCGCGAGTGGTGCGCAAGGCGGGCCGCATGGGACTCTACTACATGGAGGAGGCTGTGGCGATGCGTTCGTCGCAGGTGGTCTACGACCGTGGCGACTCGTCGTTTGACGGATTGCAGCCGGGCGACATTGATTGGGATGCCGCCTTCGAGGATGCCGTGTGGTTCCACTGGTCGGGTATCTCGGCGGCGGTGAGTGCCGGAGCGGCGGCGGTGTGTGGCGAGGCGATTGCTGCGGCACGTCGGCGCGGGTTGGTTATCTCGTGCGACATCAACTATCGACGCAACCTGTGGAACTATGGCAAACGCCCCTCGGAGGTGCTTCCGGCGCTCATGGCCGAGTGCGATATCCTGTTCGGTACGGAGCTCGAATTTCAGCAGGCGTTGGGTGTCGCCATGCCCCAATTCAAGGCGACGGATACGGCCTATGAAATGGAGATGGAGGCCTATACGCGGGCTGCCGAGGAGGTGGCGCGACTGATGCCGCTCTGCCACACGATGGTCTTTGCGCTGCGTAACGTGCTGCATGCCCAGCACCATCTGCTGGGAGGTACGATGTGGCACCGCGGTGAGATGTATCGGGCGCGGATTTTCGATATCGACGGGGTGGTGGATTGTGTCGGTGTGGGCGATGCCTACAATGCCGGCATCATCTATGGCATGCTGCACCAATTGCCGATGCAGCGAGCCCTCGACCTCGGAGCAGCGGCTTGTGCCCTGAAAAATACCGTGCCGGGCGACTATGCCCAATTTCCGATTGAGGAGATTGAAGCAGTGGCCGATGGGGCGACCAATGGGCGCGTACAACGATAAGTAATCCGCTTGTGATACGGCCTCTACGCATGAGCGAGGTTGCCTGATAAGTTATCGGACAACCTCGCTCGTCGTTTTTCAATGCATCGGCTTATTCCATCGGGAAAATGCGCACCTCGGTCACCCCTTCCAATTCGGCTTTGAGGCGTTCGAGGTCGGTCTTCTCCTCGACCTGTCCATAGTGGTAGGGGTAGAAAATTGTGGGGCGGAGGGCCTTCACCGCCTCGACCGCCTGGTCGACGGTCATCGTATAGGGTTGATTGACCGGCAGGAAGGCCACGTCAATCTCCTTCAACGCCTTCATCTCGGGTGTAAATTCGCTGTCGCCGGCAATGTAGATGCGTGTGCCGCCGATGGTGAGTATGTAGCCGCAATCCTCACGCGCCTTGGGGTGGAATTGGGTGTGCCCCTCCGACGTGTTGTAGGCGGCAACAGCCTCGATGCGAATCCCCTCGTGCGGTGTGGCAACACTGCCCGGGCGCATCGTGTGGCAGTTCATCTCGAAGGCCTCGGCCGAGGTACGGTCGCAGACCACCTCCGATTGTCGGGTGGTCAGCTCATCTACCGCCGCACGGTCGAAATGGTCGGAGTGGTGGTGGCTGACAAGCACGATGTCGGCCTTTGGCAGGCGGCTGTAATCGGCATGCTCCATCACCGGATCGACATAAATATAGGTGCCACCCACCTCGATGGCGAGTGATGCGTGGGCGTAGAAATGGAACGTGAGCTCCTGGCCGTCGCGGGTGGTGATGGTGTCGTGGGGGTAGATGGGGCGTTTGCCGCACCCGAAAAGGGAGAGTAACGATATCATAATCAAGGTGTGTAAGGTCTGTTTCATCGCATTGAACGTGGTTGATGCCTCGTTTTTCAAAAGCAAGATAGGCGATTTTTGAGAAAAATGCAAGCATGTAGGCGATAAACGACAAAAAAAATATAATTTTGCACCATTACCGCAAATAAGATGAGCTATGAACAAACGCCAACGTCGTCGTCGCTATGTGTGGGAGTTGTTGCGCACCATCGGTCGCATGCCGCAGGCTGCCGCGGAGCCAATCGACCTTCTGATTCCGGTCTGTGAAAAGGATTTGGCCATTCTGCCGCTGGCCCTCGAAGGGGCACGGCGTCAGGTGCAGCACCCTATCGCTGCCATCTACATCATTGCCGCGGCCTCGCCACGCATGGAGACCTTTTGTGCCGAGCATGGGTGCCGCTTTGTCGATGAAACTACGGTGCTGGGCTATGATGCCCGCTCGTTGGAGGTCAAGGCGGGGCCCGAGGGCAAAGACCGCAGCGGCTGGATTTTTCAACAGTTGCTGAAACTCTCGGGGCGTGTCGGTGAGAGCCGCTACTTCCTGACGCTCGATTCGGACCATATCTTGTTGCGACCGCACACCTTCCTGACGCGTGAGGGGAAGACCCTCTTCTACGGCAGTCGCGAGTGCCATCAGCCCTATTATGAGAATATCGAGCGACTGATGGGCTTTCGTCCCGAGAGCCCGCTCTCCTATGTAGCCCATAAGATGCTCTTCGACCGCGAACAATTGGCCGCGCTGCGTGCCGAGGTGGAGCGCCGCCATGGCATGCCCTGGGATCGGGCCATCGTGGCCTCGTTGGACCGCCGTCACCTTTCGGCCTTCTCGGAGTTTGAACTCTATGGCAATTGGGTGCCTGCCGAGCGGAAGATGCAGCTGCCGTGGCGGGCCCATTCGCTCACGCAGGAGCAACTCGCCGACTACGAGACCCTGCGCCGTCGTTATCGCTGGTGGTTCGCCGCAGTAACCTTCCCGGACTATCGTAAAACGCGCAAGAAAAAATAATTTATCGAAAAATGATTGCGGGTTGCGAAATTTTGTGTACTTTTGCGGGCTATGTTTAACTAATTAACTATTTACGACAATGCCGAAAATGAAAACCAATGCCGCGGCGAAGAAGCGTTTTACCTTCACCGGCACAGGAA
>CAZTCM010000007.1:8866-24233 GCA_964612285.1 uncultured Alistipes sp. | reverse complement strand
TATCTATAGGTTTTAACATATTCACTACCTCATTTATTTCTTTTGTTTGAAAACCTGCCCACGTCAAATGGCACTATGACGAGGACAGGTATCAAAAAATAGGTGCTTTTATTGTTGTAAGCCGATTGATTATTTACGCGCTTTCAAAAGACGGTTTTCCGCTTCCTTTTTGTCCGCGTATTTGTTATAGAGTACGATACCCACCACGGCAAGCGCCGCCAATACGATCCAGATCGCTACGGGCCAGATAAATTCGCCGATCGTATATACGATAGCCGATACCAGGTACGAGACGACGATCCAGAACAGTAACGTCCATTTGAATTTCCCTTTGCCGATGACGATTGCCATATCTTCGCTCCGCATGTCGAGGAGAATCGACCCGATTTGAACGAAAAGACACTGCGTCTGATTGCCCGGATGCACAAGGCCATCACCATCATCAACTTCAAACTCGAAGGCGCAATGTGCCGGGCCTATCCCGAATGGGGCATGCAGCATCGTTGTGTGTTGGAGCACATCGACAAAGAGGCCGGCACGATTACGCTCGACGGAATCACCTACCCGCTGATTGATAAAAATTTCCCGACCCTCGATTCGGCCAATCCCTACCTCCTCACCCCCGAGGAGGCCGACCTAATGGAGCGACTGCGACACTCGTTTATGATTAGTGAGCGCCTGCGTACCCATGTCGGCTGCCTGCTCTCGCACGGCGGGATGTATGAAATTTACAACTCGAATCTGCTGTTCCATGCCTCGGTGCCGCTCAACGCCGACGGTTCGCTGCGCGAGGTGTGCATCGACCGCACGAAGGTCAAAGGCAAGGAGTTGATGCAGCGTGTCGATCAGGTGGTGCGCACGGCCTTCGACCTGGCCGCTTCGCACGAAGAACGTAAGTTTGCCACCGATTATTTTTGGTATCTTTGGAGTGGAGCCGATTCGCCCCTCTTTGGCAAGTCCAAGATGGCGACCTTCGAGCGTTACTTCATCGCCGACAGCGCCACCCACAAAGAGGAGAAGGGATGGTATTATAAATTGCGTAACTCGGCCGAAGTGTGCGAGCGCATCCTCGACGAGTTCGGCGTCACAGGCTCTCACCGCCACATCATCAACGGCCACGTTCCGGTGCGTGCCGGCAAGGGTGAAAATCCGATTAAAGCCGACGGACGCCTGATGGTCATTGACGGTGGCTTTGCCAAGGCCTATCACAACAAAACCGGTATTGCCGGTTACACGTTGGTCTATCACAGCCGCGGCTTCCAGTTGGTACAGCACGAGCCCTTCACCTCGGCCGAAGAGGCCATTCTGAATGGTACGGACATTCACGGCACGACCCAAATCGTGGAGATGATGGGCCGCCGCGAGATGGTACGCGACACGGATATCGGCCGCGAGTTGCGTGAGCAGATTGAAGATTTGAAGAGCCTGCTTCGCGCCTATCGACGTGGCTACATCAAGGAGCGATAACCTGCACCGACACAACAAGGCTTGATTGTGGATAACTCGAACATAAGTTTTACGAACACCGTGTAATATCATGTCGTGTTTTTTTATATCTTTGTACGCAGTTTTGATTCGAGCCTTATTTTGAGGTCATTAATAAACACGAACATCATTAGTTAGTTAGCGATTATGAAAAAGCACATTTTTAACGCCGGTCCGTCGCTGTTGGCCGACGAGGTATACGCAAGCGCAGCCAAGGCTGTTATGGATTTCAACGATTCGGGCATCTCGATTCTCTCGATTTCGCACCGCACGCCCGATTTCGACGCCGTGATGTCTGAGGCCGATTCACTTTTCCGCGAACTGCTCCATATTCCCGACAACTACAAAATTATCTATCTGGGAGGCGGTGCCAGCACCTACTTCTACGAAATTCCGGCCAACTTCCTCGGCACAAAGGCGGCCTATATCAATACGGGCGTTTGGTCAAAGAAGGCCATCAAAGAGGCAAAGCGCTTTGGTGAGGTAGCGGTGATTGCCACCTCGGAGGATAAGAATTTTAACTATATTCCGAAAGATTTCACCATTCCGGCCGATGCCGACTACCTGCACATCACCTCGAACAACACCATCTACGGTACCGAGTTCCACGAAGACCTCGACTCGCCCATTCCGGTCATTGCCGATATGAGTTCGAACATCCTTTCGCGTCCGATTGATGTAACGAAATACGCCATGATTTATGGTGGTGCGCAGAAGAACCTTGCTCCGGCCGGCGTCGCCTTCGCCATCATCCGCGAGGATATGGTCGAGCGTGTGGTGCGCGACCTGCCGACAATGATGCAGTTCAAGACCCACATGGAGAACAACTCGATGTTCAACACCCCGCCCGTATTCCCGATTTTCGTGCTGAAAGAGTCGCTTAAATGGCTCAAATCGATTGGTGGCGTAGAGGAGATTTACCGTCGTAACCAAGAGAAGGCTGCCCTGCTCTACGATGAAATCGACCGCAACCCGCTCTTCCGTGGCACGGTCGAGACGGATTCGCGTTCGCTGATGAATATCTGCTTCGTGATGGCCGAGGGGTATGAGGAGTTGGCTGCCGAGTTCATGGCCTACACCAAGGAGCAGGGCATCGTCGGCATCAAGGGGCACCGTCTGGTGGGTGGCTTCCGCGCTTCGTGCTACAACGCCCTGCCGAAGGAGAGTGTCGAGGTACTCGTCAAGTGCATGCAGGACTTTGCGGCAAAATATGCCAAATAAATCGTAAAGAGGATGAAAGTATTGGTTGCAACCGAGAAACCCTTTGCCCGCGAGGCGGTCGATGGGATTCGTCAGATTACAGAGCAGGCGGGCTACGAGCTGTGTCTGCTCGAGAAATATACCGAGAAGGCCGATCTGTTGGCTGCCGTAGCCGATGTCGATGCGTTGATTGTGCGCAGCGACAAGGTGACGTCCGAGGTGATTGAGGCGGCCAAAAACCTCAAAATCGTTGTGCGTGCAGGAGCCGGTTACGACAATGTTGATTTGACAGCCGCGACCGCGCGCGACATCGTGGTGATGAACACCCCGGGACAGAACTCGAATGCCGTGGCCGAGTTGGCCGTTGCCATGATGATATACATGGCCCGCAACCGCTTCACGCCGGGAACGGGCTCGGAGATTCAGGGCAAGACCCTCGCCATCCATGCCTATGGCAACGTAGGGCGTTTGGTTGGCAAGAAGGGCAAGGCGCTCGGCATGAAGGTCATCGCCTATGATCCTTTCATCACCGACAGCTTTCTCTTCGAGAATGACGGTGTGGAGCAGGTCGCTACGGTCGAGGAACTCTATGCCAAGGCCGATTACCTCTCGTTGCACATTCCCGCCACGGCAGAGACGAAAGGCTCGATTGGCTGTGAGCGTCTGATGTCGATGCCCAAGGGGGCTACGCTGGTCAATACGGCACGCAAGGAGGTTATCGACGAGGAGGGTGTCAAACGGGCCATGAGCGAGCGCGAGGATCTGAAATACATCACCGACATCGCACCGGCCAATGGCGCCGAGATGGAGGAGTTGTTTGGCAAGCGTTTCTTTGCCACGCCAAAAAAGCAGGGCGCCGAGACGGCCGAGGCCAACATCAACGCCGGATTGGCTGCAGCTCGTCAGATTGTCGATTTCTTCGTGCATGGGAACAGACGTTTCCAGGTCAATAAATAGCCTACATCTTAATACTCCCTACCTATGGTAAAAATCAAACCCTTCTGTGGCATCCGTCCGCCGAAAGCCTATGCAGCCGAGGTTGCCTCGCGCCCCTACGACGTATTGAATTCGGTCGAAGCCAAAGCCGAAGCCACCGAACGCTCGCTCCTGCACATCATCAAACCCGAAATTGACTTTGACCCGATTGCCGACGAGCATTCGCAGCAGGTCTATGACAAGGCAGTGGAGAACTTCCAAAAGTGGCAGGCCGAGGGTTGGCTGTGCCAAGACGAGGAGGAGTACTACTACGTCTATGCCCAGACGATGGAGGGGCGCACGCAATATGGCTTGGCGATGTGCTGCCACTACGAGGACTATCTTTCAGGCGCCATCAAGAAGCATGAGCTGACCCGCCCCGACAAGGAGGAGGACCGCATGATTCATGTGCGCAACCAGCAGGCCAACATCGAACCGGTATTCTTTGCCTATCCGGATGATGAGGAGGTAAACGCCATTGTGGCCGAAGTGGTCAAGGGCGAACCCGAATACGACTTCACGGCGGCCGACGGCTTTGGTCACCGGTTGTGGGTAATTCGCGACCGCAAGACCAACGACCGCCTGACGGAACTCTTTGCGCAGATTCCGGCCCTCTATGTAGCCGACGGACATCACCGCACGGCTGCCGCAGCCCGCGTAGGAGCCGAGTGCCAATCGAAGAACCCCAACCATACGGGCGAGGAGGAGTATTGCTACTTCCTGGCGGTCACCTTCCCCGCGTCGCAGCTCAAAATCATCGACTACAACCGCGTGGTGAAGGATTTGAACGGGCTGACACCTGCCAATCTGTTGGCAAAGTTGGAGGAGTCGTTCATTGTGGAGAAGAAGGGCACAGAGGAGTATCGCCCCAATGCCCTGCACAACTTTGCCATGTACCTCGAAGGTGAGTGGTACAGCCTGACCGCCAAAGAGGGCACCTACAACGATGCCGACCCGATCGGGGTGCTGGATGTGACGGTATTGTCGGAACTGGTACTGGATAAGATTCTCGGCATCGGTGATTTGCGTACCTCAAAGCGTATCGATTTTGTCGGTGGCATTCGTGGTTTGGGCGAGTTGAAGCGCAGGGTCGATAGCGGCGAGATGAAGGTGGCTTTTGCCCTCTATCCCGTTTCGATGCAGCAGCTGATTAACATTGCCGACACGGGCAACATCATGCCCCCGAAGACCACCTGGTTCGAGCCGAAACTACGTTCGGGTGTGGTAATTCACTCCTTCAAAGCATAATTGCGATGCGAAAATTGTATCTGCTTGCAGTGGCCGTCAGTATGTTATTGACGGCCACTGCGCAAAATAACTCTCCTCGCGCCGAGTGGCGTTTCACGAAGCAGCGCACGGCTGCATTTAATAATAACGGCTACTATGACGCCACCAAGGGGTGCGGCCGCATGGAGTTTGTCGGCGAGCAGGTTGCCACGACTACCCCACTCTTCCGCAACAGCCCTACTGTTCGACAGATGCGGCAGGGTGACTATTGGCTGCTGCGTCTGCCGGTTGAACATATCCGGGCCGGCTCGGTGGTCGATGTCTGGTTCCCGTTCCTGGTTGCTCCGCACAAAACACCCCATCGTTTCATCTGCGAATACCGCGATGGCAAGAGGTGGTTGCCGGCCGAGGGGCTAACCTCCCAATCGGCGGAGTGCAGCTCTACGACAGCAGCAACCTGGCCGCGCTTCACATGGAGAAGTTACCGCCTAAAACAAGCCATCAAACGTGGCGAGATTCAATTTCGTCTGCGACAACTCGACAACGAACCGCTTACCACGGCACTCTACGGGGGCGGCTCGGGCGATGCACCGAAGATAGTTGTGTTGGACGAGCGAACACCGGCCGACACGACCCGCCTGCTCTTCATCGGAAATAGTTACACCTTCTACAACCTCTACCCCATGCAACTCAAAGAGATTGCCTGGTACGAGGGGCATTACCTCGATTGCGCAATCTATGTACACGGCGGATATTCGATACAGCAACACCTCGACAACCACGTTGCGCGCGAAACCATCGCCGAGGGAGGTTATGACTACGCCTTTCTGCAAGACCAAAGTTTAAGTGCGCTCTACATCGGCACGAACGAGGATCCGGGTATCATCGCATCGATGGGCAAGATGGCCGATCTGATACGAAAATATGCTCCCTCGGTGCAACTCTTCATCGAGCAGACATGGGGCCGACGAGACGGCAACAATGCCATCAGCAAGAAGCAACAGACATTTGCAGAGGCCCATCCCTCCTTTTTTACCGATTACGAGGCGATGCAACGTCGTCTTATTGCCAACACGACGACCCTTTCCGAGCAACTCGATATTCCCCTCTCGCCGGTAGGCGTGGCCTGGCAGATTGTACGCCGCGAACGCCCCGACATCGAGCTCTATACCAAAGATGCTCACCACCCCTCCACGGCCGGCTCCTATCTCGCCGCCGCAGTGGCCTACCAGTTGCTTTTCCAAACGCCGTTCAGCCCCCAGGCTGCCAACGTCGATTTGGATGCTGCATCGGCAGCCTATCTGCGGAGTGTAGCCGAGCGTGTCGTTTTGCACGGCGAGCGTGCCGAGTAGGCAACTTCCGATACAAAAGATGCCGTTCCATCCGTATTGGAACGGCATCTTTTTTGTGTGGAGGGCGTGGTATAAACATCTAATCGAATGGAATCACAAACCTATCATGCACCGATGATTGGCGACACCGCGCCGTCATTCATCGCCGAGAGCACGCGCGGACAGCTCCGTTTCCCCGATGATTTTGGTGGGAAATGGGTCATTTTATTCAGCCACCCGGGCGATTTTACGCCGGTCTGCACCTCCGAAATACTCCTCTTTGGCGCAATGCAGGAGGAGTTCGAGGCGTTGCATTGTCAGTTGTTGGGTCTCTCGGTCGGAAGCGTATCCAGCCACATCGCCTGGTTGCGCTCCATCGAGCAGAATATTGAATTTAAAGGCCACAGCCGTGTGCGGATTAAATTCCCGCTCATCGCCGACGCTTCGATGGAGGTGGCTCGTAAATATGGGATGATTGCGCCGCGCTCTTCGTTGACCGCAGCCGTGCGCACGGTCTTTTTCATCGACCCCGACACCAAGATACGCGCCATCGTCGCCTATCCGATGCAACTCGGGCGTAATTTCAACGAGCTCAAACGTATTTTGGTGGGACTGCAAACCATCGACCGCCACCGTGTTGCCCTGCCGGCCGATTGGCGCCCGGGGGATGATATTATCGTGGGAGCCCCTTCGACCTACGACGGATCACAGCAAGCCATGGACGGGCTGACCTGCTACGATTGGTATTTCTGCACAAAGGCGTTGCCCTTAAAAGAGAAAGAGCGCGCAGAGATCGACACCTTATAAAGTGATACGCCACCCAAAATCAGGTGGCGTATCGCTTTATTATCATCCAAGATGGTAGGTGTCCATATCCCGAAATCCGAGTAGCAAATCGTGCGACGACATACGCTTCTTGCCGGCTATCTGCAACTCCTCGATGGCTACCCATCCATCGGCACAAGCCACTTCGATGGTATTGCGGCCATCGGTGCGAATCGTACCTGCGGCCTCGTCGTGGAAAGCAGCCGTGAATCGTACACGGAACACCTTGGCCGACAAACACTCCTCACCGGCACGATAGAGACGGCTCCATGCTGCCGGATAGGGCGACAACCCTCGTACAAAATCGACAATCTGCTTTCCTGTGCGATGCCAATCAATCAGGCAATCCTCCTTGAAGATTTTTGGCGCGGGGCGCAACGTGCTTTCGTCGATATGCTGCTGCTCGATGGGCGTCACCGTGCCGGCAGCCAATTGCTCGACCGTATCGAGCACCAACCCCGTACCTCTATGCATCAGACGCTCGTACAGCGTGCCGATGTTATCCTCCGGATGAATCGGTTCGCGCAGTTGTCCGACAATCGCTCCCTTGTCGATTTCGTGGTTGAGCAGGAATGTTGTAACACCCGTCTCCTGCTCGCCATTGATGATGGCCCAATTAATCGGGGCTGCCCCCCGATATTGCGGCAGGAGCGATGCATGCAGGTTGAAGGTCCCCAACCGCGGCATGGCCCAAATTACCTCGGGGAGCATGCGGAAGGCAATGACAATGCCCAAATCCGGCTTCAAGGCCTCCATCGCCGCGACAAATTGCGGGTCGCGCAACTTCTCGGGTTGCAGAATCGGCAGTCCCAGCTCTTCGGCGGCTATTTTCACGTCGCTCTTGCGCAACTGCTGACCGCGGCCGGCCGGTCGGTCGGGAGTTGTCACCACCGCCACAACCCGGTAGCCTCCTTCGACCAGGGCGCGCAACGAGGGTACGGCGAACTCGGGCGTACCCATAAACACGATGCGTAAATCTTTGGCCTGCATAACTCTATTTCTTCTCCAATCCCAACGTGTGATTCATGCGCTCCTGCTTGGTTGAGAGGTAGCGTTCGTTGTATTCGTTAGGAGCGATGACAATGGGCACCACCTCCTCGATGGTGAGGCCATACCCCTCCAACCCCGCCTTTTTCGAGGGGTTGTTGGTCATCAGGCGCATCTTGCGGATGCCCAATTCGCGGATGATGCTCGCACCCACGCCATAGTCGCGCTCGTCAGCCTTGAACCCGAGTTTCAGGTTGGCATCAACCGTATCGAATCCCTGGTCTTGGAGTTTATAGGCGTGAATCTTGTTGCAAAGGCCGATGCCACGTCCCTCCTGATTGAGGTAGACCACGGCACCCTTTCCTTCGCGCTCAATCATCTGCATGGCGCGATGCAGCTGGTCGCCACAATCGCAACGCTTCGAACCGAAGATATCGCCCGTGGCACACGACGAGTGGACACGAATCAACACCGGCTCATCCTCCGACCACTCCCCTTTCGTAAGGGCAACGTGTTCTACCCCGTTCGATTTTTGGCGGAAAGGGGTAATCTGGAACTCCCCCCACTCAGTGGGCAGCGGCACGGTGCATCCACGCTCGATGAGCGACTCTTCGCGCAATCGATAGGCAATGAGTTGTGCAATCGAGATAATCTTCAAATCGTACTTCTTGGCCACCTCAACCAATTGCGGTAAACGCGCCATCGTACCATCCTCGTTCATCACCTCAATCAGCACGCCTGCCGGTTGCAGACCTGCCAAACGCGCCAAATCAATGGCTGCTTCGGTGTGACCCGGACGACGCAACACTCCCTTGTCGCGGGCACGCAGCGGGTTGATGTGACCCGGACGTCCCAGGTCGGTCGGCATGGTGGCGGGGTCGGCCAAAGCACGTAGCGTAGCAGCACGGTCGGCCGCCGAGACACCTGTCGTACAGCCGTGGCCCAGCAGGTCGCACGAGACGGTGAAGGGCGTGCCGAGAATCGAGGTGTTGTTCTGCTCCATCATCTGCAAGCCGAGTTCGTCGCAACGCTTCTCCGAAAGGGGCGCGCACAAAACGCCACGTCCCTCGTGCAACATAAAGTTGACCACCTCGGGCGTAATCAACTCGGCCGCTACAATGAAGTCACCTTCGTTTTCGCGGTCCTCATCATCAACCACGATGACCACTTTGCCAAGACGAAAATCTTCGATGGCCTCTTCTACGCTATTTAAGATACTGGTTTGTTCCTGTTTCATTATTTTTTCTTTCGCTTAATTTTTATTTTCGATTTAAGCCAATCAACCATCGGCTTGCAGCGTTCCTGCAACATCTTCACACGGCCGGCATACCAATCCGTATCGAGCAGCGCCGAGTCGTTGGTGGCTTTATAGGTGAGGTAGACCGCAATGGGTGTAAGGACAAAGGTCGAGAGCCACATGCCGTATACTGCATCCCAATTTCCCTCCTTGGCGGCCTTCTCGCCCGAGAGCGAGATGATGTAATAAATGACAAAGAAGATGACCGATACGACCACCGGAAGGCCCAGACCACCCTTGCGGATGATGGCCCCGAGCGGTGCACCAATCAAGAAGAAAATCATGATCGAGACCGGCAGCGACATCTTCTTGTGCCACTCGACCTTCGAACGATAGAGTTGGTTCAGTGCCTCCTTGGCATTCGACTCGTCGAACGAAAAGAGGTTGCGCGAGTTCTTGGCCGAAGCACGCGCCTGATCCCAGAGGCGCTCTTTGTCGCGCAACGAAAGTTGCGGGAGGGAGTCAAGCACCAGGAAGTCGCCAAAGCCCGTATGGTCGATTTTCAGGCTGTCGGGCAAATCGAGCACCGAATGGTCTTCGGCAAAGATACGCTCTTTCAACAGCGGTTCGTAGGAGCGGTTGGTGGCGGTGCTGACCAGCATCTCCAACGAGTCGATGTCACCCTGCAATTGGCTGACGTTCTTTGTTTGGCTGTTCGAGAACTGATTCTCGTCGGTGCGGCCCATGCTGAAACCCTCCATGGGGATGATTTGGTCCTGACGTTCGAAGATATGGTGGCGCAACGAGCTCTTCGTGAACCATTGGCTGTTGTTGGCCGTTGTGCGGGTCTGCTCGTAGGTTTCGCCATTGAAGAGCGTCACCAACAGAAACCGCTTGTCGTCCGAGAGACGGATGTACCCCGAATCGGCCACAATCGTATTCATGTTGCCATTGGCCGAGCGGTTATCGTAGATGAGCACCTCGGTCAACAGGCTCGTTTCGGGGTCTTGCTTACCGACACGAATCGACATGTCGGGGATGCCGTTGAAGAAAAGGCCGTCTTGGAATTCGAGTTTTTGATTTTGCTGACGAATGTCGTATAGGATGCTGTACACCTTTTTATTGGCATAGGGCACCAGATTGTTTCCGATGAAGAAACTGCCCACCGACACCAATCCAATCAGGATGATGAGCGGCTTGGCAATCTGCACCAGCGACATGCCGGCCGACTTCATTGCCAGTAACTCGTAGTTCTCGCCCAGATTGCCCATCGTCATGATGGCGGCCAGCAACACGGCCAGCGGCAATCCTAACGGGAGCATGTTCGCCATGAAATAGGTCATCAACTCGATGATGATGCCCGCGCTCAAACCGCGCCCCACCAACTCGTCGATATAACGCCACACGATGTTCATCATCAAGACGAACATCACGATGAAGAAGGTGAGTATCATCGGGCCCAGGTAGGACTTCAAGACAAGTTTATGAATGGTTTTCATCGAGACTTTTCTCCTTTATTTCCGACACAAAGTTAATAGTTTTACGGCAATAAGCACAACGCACAGCGTAAATATTATGGCTACGCCCGGGGCGATATCCCACTCGTAGCTGATTATCAATCCGATAATATTTCCCATCACTGCCACAGCCGGAGCTATTCGGGCAATCTTGCGATAGGAGTGGGCAATGAGGTTGGCTGCGACGACCGGCATGGTGACGAGCGACAGCAACAACACGATGCCCATCATGCGAATCGAGAGTACGATGGCTGCGGCCATCACAACCGCCATCGCATAGCCAATGAAACGCACCGGCAGGTTGCGGCTGCGGGCAAACTCGCGGTCAAAGGCGACATACATCACCGGCCGCAACCACAACACAGCTCCCACGACCAACAACAATGTCAGGAGCGCCAAGGCGCGAATATCCCCATCGGTCACCGTCACCAGGCTGCCAAAGAGCCAAGCGGTCAAATCCCCCGAGGTGTAGCCCGGGCGCAGGCTCATGAAGAGGGCTCCGAGTGCCATCCCCACCGACCAAATGATGCCGATGGCCGAATCCTCGCGAATACGCCCACGCTCGCTCGCCCACTCGATACCCACGGCCGAGAGCAGCGCAAAGCACAATGCTCCAAGCAGCGGATTCAGACCGAGGTAGAAAGCCAACCCCACCCCTCCAAACGAGGCGTGCGTCACCCCTCCTGCCAAAAAGACCAGCCGACGTGCAACAATGTAGGTTCCGACCAACCCGCAAGTAATGCCCGACAACAACGCCGCCCAGAAGGCGTTGCCGAGGTAGCTGTATTGAGTCAAGTCGTAGAAAAAATCCATCTTCGTCGCTATAATTGCGCGCAAATTTACATTTTTTTCTTCGAAAAGCCACGCGCAATCCCGCAAGATTTCGTATTTTCGCATCCGAAACAAGATTAATTGTACCTTTATGGCCCCTCGCAGAGTCAATTTTCACACGTTGGGTTGCAAACTCAACTTCTCGGAGAGCTCGACCCTCGCCCGCCAATTTGTCGAAGGCGGATTTGAGCGTGTAGCCCTCACGGCCGAGGCCGACATCTGTATTATCAACAGCTGCTCGGTGACCGAACATGCCGATAAGAAATGCCGCAACCTAATACGCAAACTACATCGCCGTAACCCCCATGCCATCATCGCCGTAACGGGGTGTTATGCGCAGCTCAAACCACACGAGATAGCCCAAATAGAAGGTGTCGATATTGTATTAAGCAACAACGATAAAGGAAATTTATATCAACGAGTGGTTGAACTTTCCGGAAAGGGCCCTGCGCAGGTGTATAGTTGCGACGTAGACGAGCTTCGTCGCTTCTTTGCCGCCTTCTCGACGGGTGACCGCACACGCGCCTTTTTGAAGGTGCAGGACGGGTGCGACTATAAGTGTGCCTACTGCACGATTCATTACGCCCGCGGCAGCAGCCGAAACATGCCGATTACCGACCTGGTGAAGGAGGCCGAACAGATTGCTGCAGAGGGACAGAAAGAGATTGTCATCACGGGTATCAACACGGGAGATTTCGGACGCACGACAGGCGAGTCGTTCCTCGATTTGTTACGCGCACTCAACACCGTGGAGGGCATCGAACGCTATCGCATATCCTCCATCGAGCCCAATCTGCTCACCGACGAAATCATCGACTTTTGCGCCTCGTCGCCCAAATTTCAGCATCATTTCCACATTCCGATTCAGAGCGGTTCGGATCGTATCCTCGGATTGATGCGCAGACGCTATACGGCTGTCAAATTTGCCGACCGCATTGCTGCCGTGCGTCGCCGGATGCCCGACGCCTTCATCGGCATCGATGTCATTGTCGGATTCCCCGGGGAAACAGAGGCCGATTTTCAAGCCACCTACGACCTGTTGGAAGGGTTGGCGCCTGCCTTTCTGCACATCTTCCCCTTCTCGGAGCGTCCGGGAACACCGGCGGTTACGATGCCCGACAAGGTCCCCGCTTCGGTGGCTACGCAGCGAGCTGCTCAATTAGAGGCGTTGTGTTCGCGCCTTCACCGCGATTTCTGTGCCCAAGCGCTCGGTCGCGAGGAGGAGGTGCTCTTCGAAAGCACGATGAAGGGGGGATGGATGTTGGGCTTCACAGGCAACTATCGCCGCGTCAAAGTTCCCTACAATCGCGCCTATATCAACCGTATTTGTCGGGTAAAAGTGCAAGAAATCGACGATTCACACGATTTGATTGGTGAAATTATTGATTAATTGTGTATATTTGCACTATATCATTCAGTGTATAGTTACTTTATAACCATGACAGGATTACGCAAACGAGTGACGGTCGGCTTTTTAAGCATTGTCTGCCTGCTCTTCATCTCGGGCATGCTCTCCTTCTTCGAGTTGAGCCATCTGAGCCGCGACACGGGCGATATTTTGAAGGCAAGCCGACGCAATATCGAATTGGCCAAGGAGATTTTGGATGCAGCCCATAACCTCAATGTGGCATTGATTCACACCTCGGTCTTTGGCGAACGTCACTACGATTCGGTGTCACGCGTCTCAATGCGTCGTCTCGAAGAGGCGTGGGCCACGGCACAAAGCGAAGCCCTCGATAAATCCTTCCTCGATTCGTTGGCTTTTGCTGCCACCGAGATGAAGGTGTTGGTCGATAACTACCTCTCCTTCTCCGCGCGGCGTCACGAAGAGATGGCCGCTGCGCAGCCCATTGCAGCCGACTCGACGGTCGTGGATACACTCCAAAACGCACTCCTCACCCCCGCACCGCAATACCACGACCGCTGGTACACCGAGGAGTTCGAAGGGTCGTACAACCGTCTGACGAGTGCCGTGAAAGCCTATATGACTTCCACACAGAGTTCGTTGGCACCCCGTACCGAGCAGTTAAAGAAGAATGCCTATCGCGCCGTTACCCCCGTGTTGATTTCGTTGGTTGTGATGATTGCCATTGTGTTGATGTTCTACTACTTCATGACCCTCTACTGCGTCAATCCGATTTTGTCGATGAATAAAAGCCTGGGCAGCTATCTCTCCTTCAAAGTGCCCTTCACGGTGAAGGCCGAGTGCAAAGATGAGGTGTTGGAGCTCAAAGAGAAAATCGAGACTTTGATTGGCCAGGTGGCTCGTCAGAAATAGCGAAAAACGAGATATAGAATGCGCGTCGATTTAGTGTTGCGATATGTCGGGATGGTGATGTTGTTCATCGCCGCCTTCATGCTGATTTCGGTGGGAATCTCCTACGCGAACGGTATGGATTCGGCCTTCTATCCCCTGCTGCTATCGGCGTTACTGACGGCTCTGCTGGGTGCTTTCCCGCAGATTTTTGTCGAGAAGAAGGGGCAACTCTCCACCAAAGAGGGTTTTGCCGTGGTGGTGGGTTCGTGGCTCGTAGCCTGCGTTGTCGGTATGTTCCCCTACCTGATTTGGGGCGGTGAATTCAACCTCATCAACGCCTGGTTCGAGAGCGTTTCGGGCTTTACCACTACCGGTGCCACCATCTTGACCGATATCGAGGCCCTGCCTCGCGGCATGCTCTTCTGGCGCATGTCGTCGACGTGGATTGGCGGTATGGGTGTTGTGATGTTTGCGTTGGTGATTCTGCCTACGATGGGCCGCAGTAAGATGACACTTTCGAGTGTCGAGCTCTCCTCGTTGGCCCGCGAAAACTACAACTACCGTACTCAAATCATCGTACAGATCCTGTTGGTGGTCTACCTCGGGCTGACAGCACTCTCGACCCTCTCGCTCAAATTGGCCGGCATGAACTGGTTCGATGCGTTGTGTCACGCTATGTCAGCCTCGTCAACCAGCGGTTTTGCGAACAAGAACCTCAGCATCGCTTTCTATAACAGTCCGGCCATCGAGACCATCCTGATTCTTACGATGGCCACCTCGGGTATTCACTTTGGCCTGATTTATGCCACCGTGACGGGCAAGCGCAACAACATCTTCCGCTCGGAGGTGACACGCCACTACCTCGGCATTCTGCTTGGCACGGCACTGCTGATTACCATCAGCCTGTTTGCAGCCGGACACTACCCGACCCTCTCGGCTTCGTTCCGCCATGCGATGTTTCAGGTGACCTCGCTCATGACCACGACCGGTTTTGCCACGGCAGACACGAACCTATGGACGCCGTTTGCCATCATTCTATTGGTGTTTGTTTCGATTGTCTGCGCCTCGTCGGGTTCGACAACGGGAGGCATTAAGGTCAATCGTTTGGTGCTGGCAGCCAAGATGATGAAGGCAAAACTACAACAACAGCGCCATCCGAATGCCGTCATTCGCGTGCGCCTCGACGGCATCATTCAGGAAAGTGACACGCTCTACTCGGTGATGGTATTCATCGTCGCCTACATCATGCTCATCCTGCTCGGTGCACTCATCGGCACGATGTGCGGACTCGATTTGATGACCTCCTTCACGGGCGCCGTCTCCTGCATGGGCAACGTCGGACCTGGATTTGGTGAGATTGGCTCGATGGCCACCTTTGCCCAGATGCCGACCGTAATGAAGGGTGTCGATGCCCTTTTGATGCTCTTCGGACGTTTGGAAATTTTCGGATTGATTCAACTCTTTTCAATGAAATGGTGGAAATAAATTGGTTATG
>CAZTCM010000007.1:0-8856 GCA_964612285.1 uncultured Alistipes sp. | reverse complement strand
CCCTCCATGCCACGGCGCAGCAACATCCTGTCGAAGCGCGTATTGCCGGCTTGGAGCAGAATGCCGAATACATGGCCCTGCTGCACGAAGATGCACAATTGCAACAACGCGAAGATTCGATTGCTTCGGCCGTTATGCAATTTCGCAAATTACTGCGCGAACAGCCCGAGAATCGTGCCGAATACAGCCGCAATATCATGCAGTGCGAGAACCACATCTTTGAGGTACGCACGGCCAAAGGGCGCATCATCGACCGCATCAACACCATCGAACAGGAGTGGGTTTTGGCCAACTTAAATGCCGATATTGCCCGTCAGGAGGCGGGGAAAAGCGACCAAGAGGAGCTGCCCGATTCGCTCAAACGCCGCAACCTGATTGAAAATCGTCCCTTCCGCCAGCACCTGGCCGCTCCCGATTACATAGCCCTGCGACGCGCTCAACGCGAAGAGATGCAGGCAGTCGATTTCGTCAATCGCTATCTGGGCAACTACTTGACCTTGGGCGAGCTTGCCACCTCCTATGCCACGGTGGCCACCGAGCAGGAGGCGCTCGCCATTCAACACACCATCGACAGCCTTCAAGCAGCCAACGAGCACCTCTCCGACTCGCTGGCTCGTTGCTGGAATTACATCTACGACAACAAGAGCTATGCCTACGACTACCTGATGGAGGCTTTGCGCAAAGAGAGTCTCCTCGACCGCCAACAGGAACGACTTTCAGCCACGATGCGCGAGGGGGGTACGTTGCAGGGAACAACCGTGTCGGATGCTCTGGTCGACTATTTTCTGCGCAAGCGGGCATTGGTGGAGTATGAAACGGATGTGGCCGAAGAGTTGCAATTGAGCACTGCACGTGACTCGTTGCGCGGGGTGGCCCGGCAGCTCTCGACCATCGAGTTTAAGTTGCCGCGCATCCACGTCGAGGAGCGCACCTTCATCGAATATGATTCGGTGGCCTTTGCCTCGAAATCACCCTATACGGCCGACAATCCGATTCCGGAATGTAAGGTCTACCAACGTGGCACCATCTACCGCATTTTGCTTGGCACTTTCGCCACGAAACGCCCCGTGACAATTTTCCGAGGCACCTACCCACTCTCCTACCAGATGACCGACGAAAAGAAATGGCGCTACTTTGCCGGAGGATTTGCCACGCTTGAAGAGGCCGAGGAGGCACAGGCACGCCTAAAAAAACGCGGTTTTGTTCGGCCTGAAATCGTTATGTGGAGTGATGGCGAATACCGCAATCTGGCCGAGGAACCATTGCCTACGGCAACTCTGGCAGGTTATCGCATCGAATTGACCGGTATCACGGCACTCCCCGAGGAGGTGCGTAACGCCATCTTTGCAGCGCACGAAACGGCCCAGGTATCGCGGATTGGCAGCAATCGCTTCATCATCGGCTCTTTTGATACGTTAACCGCGGCCGAAAAGGTGGCCGAAGCCATTCGCGCGGAGAGCGCTGCACTCTCGCCGCGCATCGTAGAGATACAACCCTAAAAACCTCACGCTTATGTGGTATCTGATTCTTTTGACTCTTTTGGGACTCTTGTTCCTCTTTGCCGAACTGCTTCTGCTCCCCGGTGTATCGGTAGGAGCGTTGCTGGCCCTTATCTGTTATGGCAGCGCCATTTACCTCGCCTTTGCCAATTTCGGCTCGACAGTGGGCATCGTGGTGCTGGTCGTCATCTTGGTGTTGTCGCTTCTGGCCGTCATCTACTCGTTACGCGCCAAGACCTGGAAACGCCTTTCGCTCAAAGAGCAGGTCTCTTCATCGAGCATGCCCTCGCCGGCCGAAGAGCTGACGGTGGGTGCCCGAGGTCATGCACTTTCGCGGTTGGCTCCGATGGGTAAGGTCGATTTCGAGGGTCGCATCTATGAGGCCAAATCACTCGATGCCTATATCGATGCTCGTTCGGAGGTCGAGGCGGTCGGATTCGAGAACTTCAACGTAATTGTCAAGAAAGTTAATTAAAACCTATTAAAATCTGCACGTTATGGACATGGGAATTATCGCTCTGCTGGCGTTTGTATCGCTCATCGCAGTCTGGTTGATTTTTTATTTTATTCCGGTGGGTCTGTGGTTCTCGGCCTTGGTGTCGGGTGTACACATCAGCCTGCTGCAACTCATTTTGATGCGTTGGCGCAAGGTGCCGCCCTCAACGATTGTTTCGTCGATGATTGAGAGCACGAAGGCCGGTCTGCGTCTCGACCCCAACGAGCTCGAAGCGCACTATCTGGCCGGTGGTAATGTCACGAATGTCGTACATGCGCTGGTATCAGCCCAGAAGGCCAACATCCTGCTCGATTTCAAGATGGCCACGGCCATCGACCTGGCCGGTCGCGACGTATTCGAGGCGGTGCAGATGTCGGTAAACCCGAAGGTCATCAACACCCCGCCCTTGGCTGCCGTTGCCAAGGATGGTATTCAGCTCATTGCCAAGGCGCGCGTAACGGTGCGTGCCAACATCAAACAGTTGGTGGGCGGAGCCGGTGAGGAGACTGTTTTGGCGCGTGTCGGTGAGGGTATCGTATCGTCGATTGGTTCGGCCGACTCGCACAAGATTGTGCTGGAAAATCCCGACTCGATTTCGCGCGTAGTGCTTGAAAAGGGATTGGACGCAGGAACCGCCTTTGAGATTCTGTCGATTGATATTGCCGACATCGACGTAGGTAAGAACATCGGTGCTCAATTGCAAATGGATCAGGCCGAGGCAGACAAGAACATTGCGCAAGCCAAAGCCGAGGAGCGTCGTGCGATGGCCGTAGCCCTCGAACAGGAGAACAAGGCCAAGGCACAAGATGCACGCGCCAAGGTGATTTTGGCCGAGGCTGAGGTACCGCTGGCCATGGCCGAAGCCTTCCGCAGCGGGAATCTGGGCATCATGGATTACTACAAGATGAAGAATGTGATGGCCGACACGCAGATGCGCGAGTCGATTGCCAAGCCCGAGAAGAAATAAAACACGAACCAACTTTTCAATTTGTTAAATAATAGGAGGTTATCACACAATGCCTCCTATTATTTGCATACTAAACACCCGCCTTTCGATGAAAATCCGCTCTTTTTTGGCTGCTATCCTCCTGACGAGTACGACTGCTTCAGCGCAAATCGTTTTCTCCGACCACTTTTACGATCGCACGATGCGTTTCGACTTCTACCATGCCGGCAACAGTACCGATGAGGCCTACTACTTCGACGCAGTGAAAGCCGAACCCTATTGGGCCGGTTCGAAGCACTCGCTCATCGACACAACCGGTCTGGGGAATCAGTTTTTCCGCATCGTTGAGAAGGCGAGCGAACGCGTAATTTACTCGCGTGGCTATTGTACGCTCTTCAACGAGTGGCAGGATACGCCCGAGGCGCTGACCACCTCACGCGCCTACCCCGAAGCACTCATCTTCCCCTATCCCAAGCGCCCCTGCCGCATTGAGATTTTTACGCGCGACAAACAGGGTGCGTTTGTGCAAAAGTTTGCGCACGAGCTTGATCCCGAAAGTTATTGGATCGAGCCCTTCACGCCACGTCATGAGGTCTTCGACGTCGTCTACCACGGCTCGACCGAACACAGGGTCGACATCGTGGTACTCCCCGAAGGGTATAGCCACGACGAACGGGCTAAATTCGAGGAGGCATGCCGTATCTTTGCCGAGGCAATGTTCACCTATGCTCCCTACGACACGCTGAAAGAGCGCTTTAACATCCGCGCCGTCTGGGCCCCCTCCGAGCAATCAGGGGTCACAATCCCGGGCGAACACATCTGGCGCAATACCGCCTGCAAGGCCAACTTCTACACCTTCGACTCGGAGCGCTACCAAACCGTCGTCGACCAGCAACAGTTGCGCGACTTGGCGGCACATGTTCCCTACGAATACATCTATGTGCTCTCCAACACCCAGAAATATGGCGGGGGCGGCATCTTCAACTTCTACGGCATCAGTGCGGCTCACAACCCAGACTTCACGGGAAAGATTTACATCCACGAGTTTGGTCATCTGCTGATGGGATTGGGCGACGAATATGTAGGAACGACGGCCTATGATGATACGATGTACGACAAGGGGTTGGAGCCGTGGGAACCGAACCTCACGACGCTGGTCGATTTCGACCGTAAGACGCTTTGGAAACAGGCGTTGAAGGAAACCACTCCCATACCTACCCCTACGACCGAAAAGTACGCCGCGGAGGTGGGCGTTTACGAAGGTGGTGGCTATGCCGCCAAAGGCATCTACCGTCCGGCACAACGCTGTTTGATGAATAGTTTCCGAGGCGTCGAGGCCTTCTGTCCCGTCTGTCAGGCTGCGATTCGTAGCTATGTTGAATTCCTGTGCGAATAATAAATGCTCCGTTTTTACGTTAAAAGAGGGGAAAAGCGTGAATAATTTTTCATTTATTCAGTCGCTTTTTCGTGAATTGCAACGCATTTTACTATCTTTGCAACCATAAAAACGGAATTTTAAGGAATCTATGAAAGTGATATTACGACTGCTGCTCCTCGCATCACTCGCCGCATGTGTAGCGACGGCTTGCAGCAAGGATGACAAAGATGGCTCGGTGACACTCGGGCAGAAGGCACTCTTCCTCGATTGGGGCGAAAGCGCATTGGTGGGTTTCTCGGGAGAGAACATCTCCACCTACTCCATCTCCTCCTACCCCGACGGTTGGGAGGAGCCGACCATCGACCTGACGACGATGCAGGTAACGGTCGTAGCTCCGGCCGAGGGAAGCGAAGCCGACGAGACGGGCACGATTCGTCTGCGCGGCATGACGCACGGGGGCGAGTACATCTCGGCATCGCTCTATGTGGCGCTCAACACGCTCGATGTCGACTATTCGCAACAGCCGGCCAACTGCTACATCGCCAACAAACCGAATGCCCACTATACGTTCGATGCTACGCGCAAAGGCAATGGTGAGAAGATTGCCACCCATTCGGTCGCAATCATCTGGCAGACGTCGATGAATATGTTGCAATACCTCACCTTTGACGAGGGCAAAGCCTCGTTCTACCTCGTAGCCGACGCCGATGATGCCACCCTGCCAAAGAGTGGCAATGCGTTGATTGGCGGCTACGATGCCGAGGGAAATCTGTTGTGGAGCTGGCACATCTGGGCCGCCGGTTTTGATGCCGATGCCGAGGCGCTCAATTATGGCGACTATACGGTGATGAGCCGCCACCTGGGTGCTACCGTAAACAGCAACGCCTCGCAGGAGGATATTTTAGCTTCGTATGGTGTCTACTACCAATACGGCCGCAAAGACCCCTTCATCGGCCCTTCGACCTACAATGCTTCGCGCGGCGTGGCTCGCACGCTCTACGACGCCGAGAGCAACACGGTCAAGACGGTCATGGTCGAGGCTGATGCCGAAACCGGCAACTACGCCTACACAAATCTCCACCCCACCCACTTCCTCACGACCCAGGAGAAGGATGCCAATTGGTGCCGAGAGGCAACCAATGATGTGAAGGGCTGGAACTATGAGCTGAATAAATCGGTCAATGACCCCTGCCCCTACGGTTGGCGTGTTGCTCCGGCTGAGGCATTTGCCGGATTGCAGATTAGCAACGATTTGACCATCAGCAATGCCGCTTCGACCTATGCTCAGGCCTATGGCTGGACACTCTCGAACGGAACCACGTCATCGTTCTATTTCGCGGCCGGTCGTCGTCTCTATGCCGACGGACTGATTATGAACTTCTACGACGGCGAGTTGAAGGGACGCAATGCTGCCACCGAGTTTCAACCTTGGGTGGGTTACAACTGGACCGCTGATGGCAAGGTCTTCGCTTTCTGGTTCAACAAAGCCAATCCGACATCCAGCAGCCTGCGCAACGACTGGACGATGGGCCGAGCCAATGGTCTTTCGGTGCGTTGTGTGCGCGAGAAATAATCCACATCACAGGATTTTCATTAGCGAGGACTGCTTTCACACGGAGCAGTCCTCGTTGTTTTTGGTACGAGCCTTGCTGCTGCCGTAAAAAAACATAATTCGCTATGCAAATCAAAACAGGCAAAGGCTCCATTTCGCTTCTCGTATTGCTGGCCATCTGGTCGGTGTCGGCCGTCTCCTCCCTGCCCGGACTGGCCATCTCCCCCATTCTGGGTGATTTGACGCGCATCTTTCACCATGCCACCAATTTGGAGATTCAACTCCTCACCTCGCTTCCCTCGCTCCTCATCATCCCCTTCGTTTTGTTGGCCGGAAAACTCTCCGAAGGGCGGAAACAACTCGGCATCCTGATGGCCGGCTTGGCCCTCTTCTTTTTGAGCGGTGTCGCCTGCCTGCTGGCACGGAGTATGGAGGCGCTTATTCTCATCAGCTGTGTGCTGGGCATCGGAGCCGGCATGGTCATCCCCCTCTCGACCGGATTGGTCGTGGAGTATTTCACCGGTGACTACCGCATTCGCCAGCTTGGTTACAGTTCGGCCATCAACAACCTGACGCTGGTGTTGGCCACGGCGCTGGCCGGCTACCTGGCCGACATCAATTGGCACCTGCCCTTTTTGGTCTATACGTTGCCGGGCATCGCCCTGCTACTCTGCCTCTCGCTGCATCGCCAGCCCTCGGTCGAGGAGCCCAAGGAGAGCCTGCAACGCCAACAGCAACACATTGACAGCCGCAAACTCGTCGGGCTAATGCTGCTCTATTTCCTCATCACCTATGCCGTGCTGGTCATCACCTACGACATCGATTTTCTGGTCGACAGCTACCACATTGCATCGAGCTATGCGGGGGTATTGATTTCGATGTTCTTCTTGGCCATCATGCTCCCGGGGCTCTTCATCAACCACCTGATTCGTGCGTTGCGCTCCTCGACCAATCTGCTGGCGCTCGTGTTGATGGTCCTCGGCCTGGCGCTGGTCGGCTATTTTCACACGAAGTCGCTCCTGATGGCGGGCGTTCTGCTCACGGGCTTTGGCTATGGCATCATGCAGCCCATCATCTACGACAAAGCCGCCACCATCGCTCCACCGCGCTCGGCCACCCTGGCCCTGTCGTTTGTCATGGCGATGAACTACCTCGCCGTGATGGTCTGCCCCTTTATCCTCACTTTGGCACACGACCTGTTCCGGATGCACAACGAGGTCTTCGCCTTCCGCATGAATGCTGCGCTGCTACTGGTTGTGGCCATCGCAGCCTCGTTTCAGCGCAAGGCCTTTGTGTTGGGGCTCGACGAACGCTATTTCGTCAAATAGCGCCCATTTTCGGCCCTGCGGGTTTGCATATCGGCCAAAAAAAGCGTAAGTTTGTAATCCGCAAATAGAAAAAAACCAAACAAAATGAACAACACCTTGCTGCGATGGGGAGTTCTTGCACTCTTGTCGCTGACGGCCTGCCAAAAGGAGACATCATCGGTCGACCTGCTGCGCATCAGCCCCACGATTCAAAGTCGCGCCACGGCACTCCACTTCGAGCGTGGCGACTGCATCGGTCTGACCATCCAACGCACCTCGGGCACCTATGTCGAGAATGAGCCGCTGACCTACGATGGCAGTTCATTCAGCAGCGCGCAACTCCGTTGGTATGCCTCCTCGGATGCAGCGACGCTCCGCGCCTACTACCCCTTCCGGCCCGAAGGAGTCGGCACCCGTTTTACGATTGCCTGCGACCAACGCACGGAGCTCACCTCCTCTGACCTGCTGGCCGCATCACGCACGGCAGTAACTCCCACGGCCGAAGCCGTAACGATGACCTTCTACCACCTGCTATCGCGTCTGCAAATCGCACTTCACAACCAAAGCAGCGCATCGGTGCACGCCATCGAGCTCGACGGCCTGATTTCCACGGCCGCCATCGACTGGGAACAACTCACCGCCTCGGCTGTCGAGGGCGAGCAGCCCACAACTCTGCATCCCTTTGTGCTGACGGCCGGCGAAAACTACCAAGCCATCCTCGTGCCGCAGGAGACGACGCTGACCCTGCGCGTGGTGACCGATGCCGCGACCCTCACCAAGCAATTTGCGGTGACACTCCAAAGCGGAAAATCCTATACCCTCACCTTGACCCTCGACGAGACATCGCTCGCCTGCTCCATTGCCGGAGATATTCACGATTGGAACGACGGCGGCGAACTGGCGCCCGAGGAGGAAGAGGAGGAGAACCCCTCGACTCCCGACGAGGAGGATGCGTCGCAGGAGAGCCTGACCATCGGCAACGAAAACTACACCACCTGCATCGTGGAGGGTCGTCGGTGGATGGCCGAGAACCTGCGTAACGAGGTGGAAGGCGTGGCCGTAGGCACGGGATATTGGTACCCGAGCAATGGTGAGCAGAAGGCGGGCGATGCCTCGTTGGTCGCCACCCACGGCTATCTTTATAGTTATGCAGTCGCTGCGACGCTCTGCCCTGCGGGGTGGCACCTTCCCTCGGCCGAGGAGTTGGAGTCGCTGCGGCAGGCCGCTCCGGCCAACTTCTTCTGCACAGCCGGCACCGCCCTCGCGCAAACCAGCGGTGGTACTCACAACCCCAACAGCTACCTGCTCGGCACCCTCTCCGAGGAGGACAACACGAAATGCTATGTGCTGCAATTCACCAACGAAGGAGCCACCACCCTCAAAACCCTCACCAAAGCCAACGGCTACTCGGTCCGCTGCGTGGCGGATAAGTAGCAACAACGCCGACGGTTTCCCCGATCCTCCTGCCACATCCATGGCAGGAGTTTTTTTATGCGCGATACACTCACCTGCTTGTTGCTCGTTTGAAACTATTTTACTATTTTTGTAGTGTCATGCGGTTTTGAACCGTGTGGCGGACATATTCAGATGAAAGTGTATTCGCTTTTATCCTTGATCGGAAATACGGTTTCCCCGATCCTCCTGCCACATCCATGGCAGGAGTTTTTTTATGCGCGAT
>CAZTCM010000006.1:0-24841 GCA_964612285.1 uncultured Alistipes sp. | reverse complement strand
TGACGTTATTCTCCCACAACTCCCACCATTCCCATCTTCCTCCCCCATCGCCACCACGTCATTGCGAGCGAACACAGGGAGCGTGGCAATCTGAACTGACGCAGGGGCCGTCGTGGTGCTTTTTCAGACCGCCACGAGCCTTGCGGCTCTCGCGGTGACGTTATTCTCCCACAACTCCCACCATTCCCATCTTCCTCCCCCATCGCCACCGCGTCATTGCGAGCGAACGCAGGGAGCGTGGCAATCTGAATAGACGCAGGGGCCGTCGTGGTGCTTTTTCAGACCGCCACGAGCCTTACGGCTCTCGCGGTGACGTTACCCTCCCCCATCTCCCTCCCACGCACAGCCACAAAAAAAGCACGGGTATTCGAAAACACCCGTGCTTTACTAAAAAAGATGCGTGCGCGATTACTCGACTTTCTGGTAGGTCAAATTCAACGAAGCCATACGCAAGTCTTCGTGGGGAGAGCCCGCCGGCGTATCATCAATTGCAACGAGATAATAGGCCGTATTTGCAGCCGGATCAACCATGGAATGAAGCCATTTCGAGGCATTATTACCACTAGCCATCTCATACACATTGCTCTTCTTCAACGCCTCTTTTGCATCCTCTGTGGCGACTGCATACTCATGAGCCGAAACGGAGCAAATGAAACACTCGGTACCCGCTGTTTGACCATTCGTAGTACCTTTTACCTCTACAAGTTTATATCCCTCGATTGCCGGAAGTTTTACCGATTCACCAGTCTCTGAATTTCGAACATGCATCAACAAATATTTCTCCTTATGCAAAGAGCAGGCTCCACTATAAGTGCCATCTCCATTATCCGTATAACTAAAATCAAGCGCATAGGAGATATCATTCAAGAAGTTATAGGTCATACTTCCCGTATAAGGATTCTCAAGCACCTTGGCGAAGGAGGTCTGAATTGGCCACTCCTGCTGATCGTTCGAGAAATCAAAGGGCAGAATCAAATACTTGTCATGATTATTCGTGATTTTCTTGGCAATCGGACGGATACCTTGGAAGTTCCCAACATCATAGGTCGATAAATCGAACTCCTCATTAACGGACATGTATTTTCCAAAGATTAATAATGCAGCGTAATCATCTTCTGCACTTTGGTAACAGAAAGCAGTAGCAGCCGTAGCTTCATTCACCGCAGCAAGAGGCAAAGCTGTCAAAAGTTTCCAGTCCTTTCCAACAAAATAGGTATACGCTTTATTGGTATTGCTTGCCGTAGAACTACCAGATGCTCCAACCATGATATATACCCAACCTTCCGTCAATGCTTTAATTTTATTTACTGTCGGATAAACAGAAGGAACAATTGCTGCACACTGCAATCCTTCAATAAACGAGGGGATATTCAGGTATTCAAAATGCGAGCGTTGCAAAATGGGGGTAGAACCCGCCTGCATACTTACAGGCAATGCATACACATCATCACTTCCATCGTTTTCGAAGGTATGCTCAATCTCAGCAACCTTGTTCAAATCCAACAATTCGAAATCACTCCAATTCAAGGAAGGACGATAGACTTTATTCATTTTAAATTCGATCGCTCCCATATCGATGATATACATCGATCCATCTTCCATATAGGTACGAAGCGTAATTTCACCCTTTGCATGCGTACCCGGGAGCACTACGAAATAGAATTTCGTTCCCTCGGCCGACAGCGGAGCAGGAGTCGTCAACGACAATTTGACAGATTTATAACCCGTTCCCACCGTAATGGGACAAGCGGCATCCTCTGCGGTAATATCCTTTGTCGTATCCATCATGTTCACTTTATTACTTTCAGGGAAGCCCAACGGACTTTCGGAATTAGTTTCCAATTCCAACGCAGCAACTACCTGTTCAGCATCGCCTTTCAGCGTTATCTCAACAATCGAAAGCACGCTTTTCAACTGCAACGAAACCATATCGGGGTGTTCATTGTACGCAAAAGCCAGTGGCTTGGCTGTCATCATAAGCATATAGTCATCAATATGGCTATAATCATTAGCGGCAGCTTGTACCTGTACATTAGGAACACTCACATTACCAATGCTGTTTGCATTGGCATTTGCCGTTGCCGGATAGAACGCCGTAATATAGGTTACCGAATCGGGATCGGTACTATAAGTAGGTGCATAATAGTTACTCAGCGTCAATACACCATTGACATCTACAGTGTAATTAGCACGCTGACGCACTGCCGAATTATAGGTAGCATCCTCTCCATATCCGGACCAACGACGAACACCAATCGACTCGCCACCCTCCCAATTTACTTGATGGCCTTCGCCCTGGAAGAAAGCAGCACGGCCACCCTCATTGACCAATTCGAATTGAATGGGCTTCCCGTTCGTTGCTTCAGGAGCGGGGTTCTCCTCCACATTCGCTTCGCTACACGATACCATCAGTGCAGCGACAAACAGACTTTTCCAAAGATTTTTCATAGTTTTCTTCATTTTTTGTCGTTACTACTGATTGGCGGGGCCCCAGCCGTCGCCCTCCTCCGTGTCGTTAATACCTGACGAGTAGGTGAACCCTGCCTCGACCATCACCTCCATCTCCTCCACTTGGGGGGGGTGTACATCTCTCTGATTTTCATGACTTTTTGGTTGTTAAGTTGTTAAAATAAAAAATATGGATATGTATGATTGTGTTTAATCCTCATAGCCGGCATAGCCCAGGCGATTGTGTTCGAAAAAGAAATATTTGCCACTCTCGACACCCACCAAGAGGTTGGGGCCATGGGTCGTATCACCCAGGAAGCAAGGCTCGGGGGCATTGGAGTGGGCACCGAGGTAGAAGTCCTTGCCATCGACCAAGAGCTGCTTCGGCTCGGCGAAGCGCATCGCCTCGTTCGTGCCGACATTCTCGAAATACATCACCTGCATGCCGATTTTCTTCTTCAAGAAGCGGCTATACGGCAGGCCCTCCTCGGGCGAGGGGTAGCTCGAACGCTTGACCGACCCGACAAAGAGGTCGAGTTTTCCATCGCCGTTCCAATCCATCAGGCGCAACTTGCCGCGCCCCCACTGTCCCATATTCTCCTTCGGGCTGTGGGTGTGGCCCGTGATGGCGCGACCATCGTGCATGCGCACCTTGCCCAAATCCTCGACGTGGTAGTCGTCGAGACGGCCATAGAGGTGGAGGGCGTTATCGTCGTCCATCGTAATCATCACCCTGCGACCTGCCACCTCGGCCACGGCCGGACGTACACGCCACGAGCCATGCAATTCGAGGTTATCGCACGAGAGTGCCACGGGGGCATCGAGTTTGGGTGCGGTTTTCGTGCCGCGGTTGTACATCACCTCGTATTTGGCGCGTGAGCCCGAGGTGACCACATCCAGCAGGCCGTCGCCATTCCAGTCGCAGACCGTTGGGCAGAGGTAGCCCCACGATGCCTCGAAGGGGCCCTGCACCACATAGTAGCCCGGGCGCAGCAGAATCGGCTTGCCATCGGCCTCGACCTCGGTCGAGCGGGCAAAATCGGGCTCGCGATCGGTGCCGCAATTCTTGAAGAAGAGCAGACGCCCCTCCGAATTACCGGCCACGATGTCGAGCACACCGTCACCATCCCAATCCACCACGTTAGGCACCGTCAGCGAGCCGCCATAGAGCGGGGCATTGCGTTCGAGCACGGTGCGTGCCGGCTCGTACATCGGAGCCCCCTGCGGCGTCATGCCCGCAAAGCGGTAGGTGTACATCGCCGACTCACCGCCAATCAGCAGACCGGCGCAATCGCCCTTCTCGGTGGGGAAGGCGACGAGTTGCGAGCTGTAAGAGCGGTGCACCAGCACCTCCTGCTCGTTGCGCATCACATGCAGTGCGCGAATACCCCCCTTGGGCAGACGCGACGCATAGGGGATGTATTTCAGGCTGCCGAGGCGGTTGGAGATGAGGTAACCGTTGAGTGTTCGCTCGTGGTTGTAGACACACGCCACACGCGACGCACCCACAACCAGATGCATGTCGATGCTCACCTGCTCGGGGCGTGAGGTCTGCGTCCAGTTGTCATCGACCATGAAGCGGAACAGCCCCGAGCCGTGGATGGCGCCGCGATAGATGCCTGCACCGTCGTAGTAGGACTGCTTATCGCCCGGGAAGGTCGCGGGGCGATAGGCCCCGCCATCGTGGCAAAGCACCGCCACCTCAATCTCGTTCTTCGCACGACGAACAACGTCGAACGACGAGACGGGGTATTCGATGCCTTCCAGCGGCTGCTTGGTCACTATCTCGAAGGCGTGGCCGTTCCAATGGGCTACTTGCAGATTGGTTTTGGTCATGCGCACCATCCACACCTCGTCGTCGTCCTGGAAGACGCGGATGTTCGAGGGCTCGTTCTTACCGTCGTACCAGGGCGATTGCATCCGCTGCGGTGCAGCATAGACCTGCTCACCCGTCGAGGTCGTGCGCTCGTAGCTGCAACGGAACAATCCGCGCGCCTCGGCCGTGCCGTGGTGTACGGCCACCACGATGTCGGGGTGCTGCTGCGTGCCGAAGTAGGCAAAGCCCTTGGGCGAGTTGTTGTAGGTCATCCCAAACGACATGGGCGACAAACCCTCCTCGCCACCGGCGGGCAGCGGTTGCGCATGGCGTAAAGGGGTGGCAGCATGGGCCACAAAAAGGCTCATGCTGCATACCCACATCAGTTGAAAAAAGCGTTTCATAACCGGAGTGCGTTACTCGGCATAGTCGATTTGCACGGCTATGAGCGAGAGGTCGTTGAATTGGTCGGTACGCGGCAGCGTCACCACCTCTCCCGCCTTCACGGGCAGAGCGTAGAGTTGGAACTCACGTTTCAGCTCGGCACTCTGTTGGAGCACAATCGTGCCACCCTGCACCTTCTTCCAGCGTTTCAGTGCCCCGTCAATCGGGCCGCACGACAGGGCCAAGACATAAATCTCACCGTCGGAGAGGGCCGTCACCTTCGTGGTGTGCGCATTGCGCGGGCCACCCGACTTATCGGGTGCGGCGTGTTGCAACATATCGAAGCCGACCATGTTTGTCGGAATCTTGCGCAACGTATATTTGCGGTTGGTGTGGAGCGTGACACCCTCGGCCAACTTGACCTGCTTGTGGCCGCTGCCCTCGACGCGCACGGCTGTCTTCGTCACCTCGGCCACGGGACCTTTGGCGGCACTCTTTGCCGCAGGAGCTACGGCCGTCGGCTTGGGGACCGTGATGAGCGGCGCATCGCTACGGAAGGGAGCTACGGGAAGACCGGCCGCATCGAAGAGGTTGCCGATAGCTGTTTCGTTGAAGCAGTAGCGAACGGCCACGGGCTTGCGCACCTGCTTGTTCCAGGCCAGCAGGCGCCCCTCGCCATCGACCATGCCCATCGCAGGCTTGAACTGCATCGAGGCATCGGCAATTTCGAGGTGTGCCACCGCATCACCACGGCACTCAATGCCGCCCTCGGCGTTGTCGAAGGTGATAATGGCACGACCACCCTTGAACTCCACCGATTTCATCGTGGCCTGCTTGTACTTGCCGACCTCCTTTTTATAGACCTCGGCCAACGCCCAGTTGCCCAGACGTGCGCCCACCTGTTTCTTGTATTTGGGGTGGATGTCGGTCACATCCTCCACCTGGTCGCTGATATTCACCATACCGACACCGGGCACCTGAGCCGCTACGGCAGCCTGCTGCTCACGCACCAGCGTCTTGCCACCCACCACCGGCTCTTTGCCGTGCGGGGCCAACTGCACGAAATAGAAAGGCATGTTCTCCTGGCGGAAAATGTGACGCCAGGCATAAATCATCTCGGCCTGCTGCTTGGCATAGACCGAGGGGTTGTAGACATTGGCGCACCCCTGGTACCAGATGACACCGGCCAGATGCAGGTTCTGCAACGGACGAATCATCGCATTGAACAGACCGCTCTCGCGCCACCCCTTGCGCTTGGCATAGCGCTGTTTGAAGGCTTCGAGGGCCGTTTTATCCTTCGACACATCGCTCGGCGACATCCACAACTCGATGGGCGTACCACCCCACGACGAGTTAATCAGACCGATGGGCTGTTGCAGGTTTTCATAGAGGTGACGACCAAAGAAGTAGCCGACGGCACTGAAATATTTCGTATCCTCCTCGCCACACACAATCCACTCGCCGTGACAATCGGTCTGCCTGTTGCCCGTGCAGTTGCGCTGCACCGTAAAGAGGCGCATCTCGGGATATTGCTCGCCTTCGAGCGCCTGACGCATATCGATAACTCCATGATGAGCACTCCAATTCATGTTCGACTGTCCCGAACAGAGCCACACCTGGCCAATCAGGACATCCTCGATAGTCTCCTCGACTTTTTGTTTGGTCTTGATGTGAATCGTATGACTCGTCTTCGAAGCTGCGGGGGTCTGCACCTCCACGGCCCACGTCGAGTCGTAGAGCACACGGGTCTGCACCGGCTCGCCCCACGACGGAGTCACCGTCACTGTACCATTCGGGTCGGCCCAACCCCAAATCTTCACGGTCGAGTTCTCCTGCAAAACCATGTGGTCACCCAAAATCGAGGGCAAACGCAGGAAAGGTTGCGCCATGGCCGTCGTCGCTGTCAACACGAGGAGGACAACGAGCGCCATCAAATGTTTGAATCCTTTGTTCATCGTAAAAGTTGCTTATTTGGTTGTTAAATCTTTGTGCAAGGTCTTGACCACATGTGTCGTGCCCGCTTCACGGAAGCGACCCACGCGATTGAAGACCAGGAAATTGGCATCGTGCTGACGATTCGGAAGTCCGCGACTCTCCTCCATCGCCAAACGAATCAGGCAGATGATATCCTCCCCATCGAACTGCCAATCGACATATTGGAATCCATCGAAGAAGGGGTTGTCGCTGGTGATGACCACACGCTCCTCACGCCACTCGCGCAGGTCACTTGACGATATGAGCATCAGCGTGTTGCGTGTCAATCCGGCATGGATACCCCGGGCATAGATACCGTTGTGCTTCATCCCGAGCGAGGCGGGGTCGGCCGGCGTCACAAGGGCCCAATAGCGATCGCTCGCGGCATCGTAGCGAATCGTGAACTTCTTGCCGCCACCGGGCATCTCGATGATGTCCTTCGAGGGGTCAAAGGCGATTTTGCGCGGCGAGTTCACCGTGATGATGGCCGCCGTGCGGCCCACCGTGTGCTCATCGACACGCATCACATTGACCAAACCTCCTTCACGCGTGGGGACCACACACCCCTCAATCCATTGGCGGAACTCCCCGCCGCCGCACTTCGTGGGCCACTCCTTGTCACTCGGCAACTCGCGGCTCATGGTCCAGCTCGACGCCTTCATCAGATCGGCATCCTCCTCGGCCGAGATGACGCAGGCACGACGCGGCTCATCCTGAAAATTGGTCTCCATTCCTCGCCACAAACGCCCCTCGTGCAACACAACAGGTACAGGTGCCGAATGGAAACGCCCACGGAAGAGCACACCTCGGTCGAATTCATCCTTCGGGAAAGTGAAGGTGCGCCCTCCGTCGGTCGATTCGCAGATAATCACATGCCCTTCGGGCGACCAGGTGCCGAGCATGTAGAGTCGGTCACGATGCTCGAAGAGCGTGAAGAAGTTAATCGGATAGAACCCCTCGGACCACAAGGTCCACGTCTGACCGCGGTCTTCCGAGCGGTAGATCTCCGTACCCCGCCTTCGATTGGCATTGGTGCAGGCCGCCAGATAGCTCCCGTCCTTGCAAATCAGGAGCGACGGATTGGTGATGTGCCCTGCACGCAATTTCTTGATGCGCGCCACGACCGTTCCCGGAATGGGGGCGGTATCAACGACACGCAGTCGTCGGGCAAAGAGCATCGTCGAGAGCCCCCCTTTGCCGGCCGTCGGCAGGGTCATCCACTCCCCGGGGGTTGTATAGTCGGCCTCGTAGAGGTGGTAGCGGTCCTTGTTGATGTTGAATCCACGCCCTGTGGCACGCCACACCGACGGGTCGGGCACCTCGCCACACACGGCAAGCAGCAGCCGACACGGCTCCTTGGCCCTTACCTCGCGGGGGCCCTCAAACTCTTTGAGGCTCACGGCGTAGCGCCACCCCGAGAGTTCGGTGGGCAGCGATTTCCCAAAACGGTGTCGCTTCTGCTGCGGGAAGGCTTCCTGCCCCGCTTTTGCCTCACGAATATCAATCAGGCGACCACGCACCTCCACCACGAGCTTCTGCTGCGGCGCAGCAACCACAAGGGTTGCATGCGCCACAAACAAACCAAGCAGAAGCGTGGTGACAGTGTGTACAAAATTTCTCATCGGTCGCGCGATTAGAGGGTACGGAAGTTCTTAATGCGATGGAAAGTCATCATGTTGGCATCGTGCTGACGAATCGGCAGACCACGCTCCTCGGGGCAGGCCGTGCGGCTTACGGCAACGATATCATCGCCATCAATCTTCCAATCGACATACTGGAAGCCGTGGAACCAGGGATCCTTGTCGTAGACGATGGTCTTGTACTGCACCCACTTCTTCAAATCGTAGGAGTAGCAGAGCACCATCTTGTTGCGCGTCAGCCCATAGCTTACGCCGTTGGCATAGATACCGCTGTGCGCCTGACCACGCTCGTGTGCAGGGTTGGTAATCGTCCAATAACGCTGACTCGGCTCGTCGTAGAGCACCGTAAACTTCTTGTTACCACCCGGGAAGGTGATGAAGTCGTCCTCGCTAATCTGCAATTCATATTTGAACGAACCCGTTCCGGGCTCAATACGCGCCAGACAAGCGTGGTTGGCCGATTTTGAGCAGTCGGCACGCAGCAGGTTGTAGAGTTTGCCGTCGGGGCCTACCACCACATTACCCTCAATGAGCTGCGAAATCACATCACCATTGGTCATGACCCAACCCTCGGTGTTGGTGCTGATGTTCGTACGCTCCCAGCTGGCGGGGTCGAGCAGGTCGCTGTCGACCGGTGCCGAGATGGCAAAGGGTTTAATCGGGTCGCCATTCTGCTCCATACCGCGCCAGATGCGGCCGTCGTAGATGGCCATCGAGCAGGGGGCATGATGGCAGGAGCGATCGCTGACCACATAACCATACCCCGTCTCGGGATCGGGCGTGGTCCACGTCTTGCCGTTATCCTCCGATTTGCAAATAATCAGACGACCGTTCTCGACAAGGGTTCCCATGAGGTAGAGCGCCCCGTTGTGCTCGAACATACGCGTGAAGTTCATCGGCATGGCCTGATTGCTCCACAACGACCAGCTCTCGCCACCATCGGTCGAGCGGAAGATGTCGGTCGAGCGGTATCCCGTTGCATTGGTGCAGAGCGCCAGGTAGCTTCCATCGGGCAGGATGTGGATATTCACGTTGGTCACATGGCGATTTTTGAAGCCGTCGTCAGCCATCTTGGCAATCACGACACCCGGGGCTGCGGGGGCCTCGACGCGAATCTTCTTGGCAAAGAGCATCGACGAGCAGGTCTGCTCGCCCTCGATATAGGGCACCTCTACCCACTCACCGGCCTTGCAGTGGCGGCTGTGGAGGTAGAAATCGAGGTGACCCGACTTGAACGAGGCCGAGCTCTTGCGCCAGCCATAGCTCGTCAGGTCGGCAATGTCCGAGGCCATGTAGACCATGCCGTCCGACCCTACGCGGAACGACTCGGGGCCACGCAGGTCGGCCACACTCACGGCGTAGACCTGGGCACCATCGAGCAACCCTTCGGCCTCGGCCGGAATGGTATAGCCCTTGTGTTGGGGGAAGAGTTCGGCATCGGCCGTGAAGTTGCGCACATCAATCAGATAGCCGCGCACCTCCATCTCGCCGGCTGCCAGCTGGACAGCCGCTGCATCGTCATCATCATCGGCGCAACCGAAGGCGACGAATGCCACCAGGGCCGTCAAAAAGAGTTTCCAAAGATTTTTCATCGCTCAAAAGTTTTATTCGGTTACGGTAATGGTTGCCTCTTTGAGGACCTTCTTTTCGCCGGCCATCGTCGTTACATAGCCCACGACATAAACCTTGTAGGTGCCGGCCTTGTCGAAGGTGTAGCTCCACGTTGCGGGGGTCTCCTCGCCCGACTTATGCACAACGATGGCGCTGTCGGGGCCTACGTTCTTCTGCTCGGGAATCGTAATCTTAGGCAGCACAAGCCACGCATCATGGTCGGCCGTCAATCCATTGTACTTCGAACCGATACGGAGATAGTAGGGATAATCTGCGGGATCATTCCCGAGCGGACTAATGCTTAATGTTTGATTGTCATTACTATTGTAGGTCGAGCCCAACACAATTGTCGGAATCGGATTTGTCGTACCCGCCTCGTTGACAATCTTCACATTCAGTTTATTGTTGTTCTCAGTGGTGAAACGCTGCACATACAACTCCTCTACCACACTGGGATAGAATGCTTTGAGCCAGCTGTCATACAGATAGAAGAAGGTACGGTTACCCGGAGCCGTCACATGATAGAAGAAGGCCACATAACCGCTATCACCGGCTTTTGTTCCAAACCAATTTGTACAATCAATGATACCTCCATCCACCGGTACATGGTTAGCACCAATCGTCGGAAGTTTTGCTCCGGTGTCATCTAAAAATATCGGACTATCATAGATGACATCAGGCCATGTAAATTGGTCGCTGACATCGGTCCAGGTTGCAGCCAAGATAGCCGTTTCGGTCATTTCGCCGGTGAAATCGGTCGAATACTTAATCTTCGCAGGGTGGAATTGATCACCGGCACATTCCAAACTCTTGAAATTAAATTTCAACACGGCCTCCTCCATGCGGTCGGTGGTCGCATAGGCATAGTCATGCCCATACTCGCCCGACCAGAAGTCGACGCGGTCGGCCAAGCCCGACATCTGCACCGTCAGCGGCTCGCCCACCTTGGTCGTGAGGGTCGGAATATCGGCCTCGAAGGCATTCGCCAGCACAAAGCCGTCGAGCGTCAACTCATACTCGCGCACATAGTGCTTGTTGGGCTTGAAGGTCACCCCTTCGGCAATACGCACCGTATTCACCGAGTTGTCGATGGCCGTCACCTCCAACAGCAGCGACTGGGCAGCATGCGTACCCGGAGCCACCAACATGTAGAAGCTCGTATAGGCATCGCGCTTCAACCCTGCGGTCTCGGCCAGCGCGAGCTTCACCGAGGCGGCACCCTGCTGTGCAGTCACCACCGTGGGCGACTGCGTGAGGTTCATCGTCGCGGCGGGATAGGCCAGATGCATCCCGTCAGAGTTGAGCGTCAGCGCCTTGATGGGCAGCTCATCCATCGTGCAGGCAGCGTCGCTCTTCAAGCGGAACTCCACCACCGAGAAGAGGTTGGCAAACTCGAAGCAGATGCCGCCGTCGAGTTGTGCACCCGCCTCGAATTGCACGGGAGCTGCGGTCAGCACACCCAGCTCGGCAAGGTGGGCCGGCGAGTTGGCAGCGGACTGGGTCTGCTCGGCGGGCAGCACCACGGCGTGGGCCGTCGGCTCGGGCAATGCATCCGTCACCTGCGTATAGGGATAGTAGGCATAGAAGGCCTGGGCCTTATTGCCATTCCAATAGATTAATTCATCGGCATTCTTCGGTGCAAACGAGCAACGTGCAGCATCCTCCTCGGAGGGGGTAGCCAGGTAGGCGTAGTTGGCGCCCGAGGTCTGCTCTCCGGCCTTGGCATAGATACCGATTTGGTCCTCGGCGACCCAGGCTACATCGAGCAGGCCCGAGGCATTGGTCGTCACGGTGGTGCGTCCGGCCGAGGTGTTCACGGCCGAAAATTGGAGCGGCTCACCGCCATTCACGGCGGGGGTATCGAGCGCAGCCTCCTTCGTGCAGGCAGCCAACAACAGGGCTGCTGCCAGGTAAATCAGATTCTTTTTCATGGGTTTCGGTCGTTATTAGTTCCACTCATCGGGTTGCGGCGGCGTGATGGCACCCTCGTCCTCCACAATCTTCACCGTCAGCTCCACAACACACTCCTTGCGGTCGTAGACGTTGGCGTTGGCAGCCACGAAAGCCACCTTATACTCGCCCGGTACGTTGTAGGTGTAGGTGTAGTTGGGCAGCATGGCATTGCCCACACCTTTGATGGCCTTGCCAAAGTCGGGGCCGTTGTTCACGTTGTCCATCTTGTAAATCGGGCCCGAAACGAACCAAACCTCACGGTCGCAGTTGGGATATTGGTCGGTGCAAATCAAGCGCAGACGCTTTCCGTTGTTTGCACTGGCATCGTTGAGTTTCGTGTCGTAGGTGCCATCCTCACGCAACCAGGTAGGCTCGTTGTAGACCGTCTTCCACTTACTGTCGTTGATGTCATAGAGTTCTACCTCGGCAGCCTCGGTAATACCATAGACCGTCGGTGAATAGATCAGCCAGTCGGAGCAACGCTCGGCCTTACCTGCCTCGCACACATAGTGGTAGTTGAGGTAGACGGGCGTATTCTCATCTACGAAAATATCGGTAATATCCGACAAACCGGAGAAGGTCTCCACGTTGTTCTTGTTTCCGGGGATAAACACAAAGCGATCCGAAATGTCAATCCAGGTAGCAGCCTGCACCGCCTCGGTCGTATATTCGCCCGAGAAGTCGGTCGAATAGGAGAGAGGCAGGGTCGCAGGATTGGGACCATGCTTACGATTCGACGTAAACGAGTAAGCCATGCGCGTCGGCGCAATGCGGTCTTGATTCTTATAGGCATAATCGTTGCCCTCCTCGCCCGAATAGAAGGTAATGACATCGGCATTGCCCTCGAAGAGGAAGTTCACGGGTTGACCCACCTTGCAAACCACCGCCTCGGCCGTCACCGCAAAGTGAACATCATCAACCTCCTCGAACTGCTCGCGGCACGCCGTCAGACTCGTCAGCGCTACGGCCGCAATCAGCATATATTTCATCGTTGTTTTCATTGTTTTCTCTCTGTTTTGATTGGTTTACCAGCCTGTATTCTGTACCAGCTTGCGATTCACGCCCATCTCGAAGGTCGGAATCGGCCACAACTCATCACGCGACTCGACATTGCTGTAATAGCGGCGTGCGTTGATGTAGTAGGACGAAGTATAGGTATCGGGGATGGTTGCAGCCACACTCTTCATATACTTCATGCGGGTGTTGAACTCGCCCCAGCGCACGATGTCATCCTTGCGCAGGCACTCGAAGCCCAACTCGCGGGCACGCTCGTCCTTAATCGTCTCGAACAAGTCGCTCTTCGTCGTGGAGGCGATATCCACCTCGGCGTTGGGCGTGTAGATGTCGAGGCCATAACCGCGACGGCGCACCTGATTCACATACTCGTGTGCCTGTGCCAACTCGTCGGCGTCGCTGTTGGTCACATCGGCAACCACCGCCTCGGCCCACATCAGCAGCACATCCGAGTAGCGCAGAATCGGGAAGTTAATCGGCGTGTAGTTCGTCGAGCGGGGACGCATCAACTCATACTCGCGGCGGAACTTACCGCAGTAGCGCATCCAGTTGTTGGCGGCCGGCTTCTTGTAGTCGGGATAGGTCTCATAGGCCACCGAATACTCGTAAGCGGCAATGGTCCAATCGCGGCGCAAATCGGCCGGCTCAAAGAGTCCGTAGTAGTAGGGCGTAGCGCGGATGGCACCAATCGACGAACCGAAGGTATCAATCAGCGTCATGCCATTGGGCATGATGAGCGTACGGTTGTTCGTGCTCGAATTACCGATGCCGTTGTCACGGCCCACACGACCGGCCGTCGTGTCGTAGGTACCCTCGTTGTTGCCGAAGAACTCCACCTCGAAGAGGCTCTCCTGCGGATAGTAACGATCCTGAATGTAGCAGAGGAAGAGCTCCTGGTAGGAGGGATGCAGGGCGTGGTAGCCCGTATCAATCACCTTCTGGGCGTAGGCCTTGGCTTTGGCATACATTCCGGGCTCACGCAGCGGGTAGCCGGCCATATTCATGGCCACACGCGCCAACATACCATAGACGGTCGACTGGCTGACACGACCCGGCGACTCCAACGCCTCGGCCGTCTTGACCATCTGCGCAGCCTGCTCCATGTCGGCAATAATCTGCAAATAGGCCTCGCGCGGATCGGCCTGCGGCACCTGCACCGTCTCGGCCTTACCATCATCTACCGATTTGAGCATCAGCGGAATATTGCGGAAACGCACCAGCAGCATGAAGTGGTAGTAGGCACGCAGGAAGAGGGCCTGACCATAGTAGTCGTTGTAGAGGCTCTCCTCCAAATTGGCCTGCTCCATGCGCTCCATCAGCATGTTGGCACGGTTGATACCGTCGTAGAAGTAACGCCAATACTTCTGCACCTTCGGGTCGCTGGGCTGCGTGTCGTAGTCGCCCACCGTGTTCTCGTCACTCGAATAGCTCTCGTAGCCGATATCGGCCGTCAGACCCATGCGGGCCAGAATCTCACCACCGAAGAGGTTGGTCTGCGCCATCACGGCATAGACACCGTTCAAGGCGAACTCCACCTCGTCCTGGGTCGAATAGAAATCGTCGGGGGTGCGCTCATCATGGGGCTCCGTTTCGAGCAACGAGCACGACGAACCGAAGAGCATCACACCGAGCAAAAGCAAAATATAGTGTTTCATAGTTGTAAGCATCGTTTAGGTTAGAAGACCATGTTCAGACCGGCCGTGAAAATCTTGTTACGCGCATAGGCCGAGTAGTCGAAGCCCGGCGTGAGGGCCGAACTACGCACCGAAACCTCGGGGTCGAGACCCGAATAGTCGGTCCATGTGAAGAGGTTCTGCGCCGAGAGGCTCACCTGAATCGAGCGCATACGCAGCTTGCGCACCCACTTACGCGGCAGGTCGTAGCTGAGCGAGAGGGTCTTCAAACGCAGGAACGAAGCATCCTCAATCGTGCGCGACGAGTAGACACCCTTCGGACCCTGACCACCGACGCGGAAGTTTTGGCTGTCGGTGTTCTGCGGGGTCCAGTGGTCTACATAGCTGGCAAATTGGTTGATGTTGCGGTTGGCGTAGTTACCCTCGAACATGATGCGGTTGGCATTCATCACGTCGTAACCATAACGCCACTGGAAGAAGACAGACAACGAAAGCCCCTTGTAGGTGAAGGTGTTGTTCAAACCACCCTCGTGAATCGGCTCGCAGCGACCAATGACTACCATATCGAGGTCGTTCACCACGCCGTCGCCATTCTGGTCGACATATTTGATATCACCGGGCTGAATCACGCTGCGGTCGTCACCGTTCGTCGGTACGTTCTTCTTCAAGACATAATTACCGGCCGAATCCACGTCGAAATCGTCGTAGCCATAGACCCCGTCCCAAGCCATACCATAGAATTGGGCGACGGGCTGGCCGACCTTGGCCATATAGAGATAGGTGGCGTTGAAGTCACCCGTGAAGCTGATGCTCGAAAGCAGCGTCTCCTCACCCTCCGACAAGCCGAGCACCTTGCTGCGGTTGAAGGCGATGTTGAAATCCGTGCTCCACTCGAAGTCCTTCGTACGCACGTTCACCGTATTGAGCGAGAACTCCAAACCACGGTTGCGCACCTTACCGACGTTCTTATATACAGAGGTATAACCCGAGCTGTTGGGCAGGTTGGCGTTGAGCAACAGGTCGCGCGTGGTCTTCTGATACCAGTCGACCGTCAGGCTCACGCGGTTTTTGAAGAGGCGGATATCCGTACCGAGGTCGATCTGCTCGGTGGTCTCCCACTTCAAATCGTTGTTACCGAGAGCTCCCGGCACGGCAACGTAACCCGGCTGCTGGTTGTTGAACGAGTAGTAATCCGACAGGGTCATCGTGCGCCATGCTGCATAGTCGCCTACGCGGTTGTTACCCGTCATACCATAGCTGGCGCGGATTTTCCAGTCGTTCACAAAGCGTATGTTGCGCATGAACTTCTCCTCGCCGACACGCCAAGCCACGGCAGCCGAGGGGAAGTAACCCCAGCGGTTATCCTCCGAGAACTTCGACGAACCGTCGGCACGGAACGACATCGTCAGCATGTAACGCGAGCGGTAGCTGTAATTGATACGACCGAGCCACGACATCAGGTAGTTCTCCGACTGGGCAGCCGTCATCGAGTGGTTCACACCATCGTCGATGCCGTTGATGCCGCTCGACTCGATGGGAACATGGTAGGCACTGAAACCATAGCGCTCGGTCTCCGTACCCTCCACCGTAAAGCCGACCACGGCGCTGAGCTTATGACGACCATTCTTCCAATTCTTGTCATAGTTCAGCGTGTTTTCGTTCATCCAGTTGATGCTCATGCGGTCCGATACCGAACCGTGTACGCCCTTGACGTTGGTCAGCGTGGGATAACCGGCATAGGTCTTCGAGTTGTTGAACTGGGTCGTCAGCGTCTGCTTGGTGGTGTAGCCACCGCGCACGATGAGTTTCAACCCCTTTCGCAACGTGTAGTCGAAGCGGATGTTCGAAAGGAACGTGCGACGACGCGTCTCCTGGAACTCGTTCTTCACCGACATAATCGGATTCATCACTGCCGAGGTCGAACCGTCGAACTCGTCGTCGAAGAGTTCGTCTTCGATGTTCGTATTTGCCGAGGTATTCACCGGACGATAGGCCCAGGTGCGGTACATCAAGTAGGAGGCATACATGTTGTTGTCGGCCTTGGCCGTCGAGGCGGTCTGACCATAGGTCTTGTCCGACGTGTAGCTGATGTTGAGGATGACACGCGCCTTTTTGCTCAGCTGCTGCGTCAACGAGAAACGACCCTGGTATTTGCTGTAACCCGAGTTCAGAATCACACCCTCCTGGTCGGCTACCGACAACGAGGCCGAATATTTGGTCTGTTTCGTACCACCCATCATCGAGATACTGTGCTGCTGAATCGGAGCCGTGCGGAAGAGCTTGTCCTGCCAGTCGATACCCTTACCCATCGCCTTGTAGTCCTCCATCGTGCGACCCGGCGTGTTGAGGTATTTATCGACATTGGTCGTATTGCGCTCGATCTGATACTCCACAAACTCGGCGGCATCCATCATATCCATCGTGTTGGCCACCTGCTGGAATCCGTAGCTGCCGTTGTAGGTAATCGTAGCACGGCCCTCCTGGCCCTTCTTTGTCTCGATGATGATGACACCGTTGGCACCACGGGCACCATAAATGGCCGTGGCCGAAGCATCTTTCAGAATGGTGAACGATTCGATATCGTTCGAATTGAGTGCGGAGGCAGAGAAATCCTCCATGGGGAAACCGTCTACGACGTAGAGCGGCGAGTTGCTCTGGGTGAGCGAGTTGGCACCGCGAATCACGATGTCCATCTCCTGACCCGGCTGACCGTCGGCCGACGAAATCTGCACACCGGCCACACGACCCGCCAGGGCCTCTTCGAAGTTGACAACGGGGGCCTTCATGGCATCCTCAATCTTGACCATGCTCACCGTACCCGTAATATCCTTCTTGGCTTGGGTACCGTAGCCGACCTCGATGACAACCTCTTCGATGGCGCTCGCCTCATCTTGCAGGATAACGGTCAGCTCCGACCGTTGTCCGATGACTACCTCCTGCTCGGCATAACCGAGCATCGAGAAGACGAGCGCATCGCTCTGTTTGGCTCGCATGGTAAAGCTACCATCGGCCAACGAAGTGGTACCGCGTGCGGTACCCTTCACCAACACCACGGCACCGGCCAAGGGCTGGTTCTGCGAATCCAGCACCTTACCCTTGACCGTAACCGTTGCGTTTTGTGCTAGGGCATCATGTGAATACCCCCCCCCTAAACATAGGGCCATAGCACTGAGAAACAGCAATTTAGAAATAAGCGTTCTCATAGTTCAAATTCATTTGGTTGTTAGGTATATCAATTAATTTTTCTTTGCCGAAAGTTTCGTCAGGATGAAACCTACGAGGAAGATGGCCGTCGTACCAAAGACAATGGTCAGGTAGGTATGCAGCGGCGAGCGGAACTCGTAGAAGGGCTGACCCTCGTTGATGAAGGGCGAGAGGCTCATCCAGCCAATCACAATCAGACCGACGATTACGGCAGCGATGCCGTGTGCCTTACGCACCGACTTGCAAACGAGCGTCAGCAGGAACAGCCCCAGCATACCGCCGCTGAAAATCGAAGCGAGCTTCCACCAGGCATCGAGCACACCGTCGATGTGCATCATCAGCAGACCCATCACGATGCCGAGGCCACCCACCACAAACGAGGCGAGGTAGAGCACCGACATATTCTTCTTCTCCGACGACTCCTTCTTGGCCCAGCGGTTGACGAAGTCCGTCAGCACAATCGTCGCCGACGAGTTGATACTCGTAGCGATGGTCGACATACCGGCCGAGAAGATGGCGGCAATCACCAGACCCGTGATACCGGTCGGCAGTCCATGTACGATAAACCAGGGGAAGACCTGATCCGAAGCCGTGCCCTCGGGCAGCAGCTCGGGTTGTGCCGTGTAGTAGCTGAACAATGCCGTACCGATGTAGACAAAGACGAGCGACACGGGGATGTAGAGCAGCGAACCAAAGAGGGTCGACTTCACCGCCTCGGCGGTCGACTTGGTGGTCATGTAGCGCTGTACATAGTTTTGGTCGATACCATAGTTCTGCATGTTGGTGAACAGACCATAGATGAAGACTACCCAGAAGGTCGGCTCGCAGAGCGAGAGGCCGAAGCTGCCGAGCGAGAACTTGCCGTTAGCGGCAGCAATCTCGAAGAGCTGGCCCGGGCCCTCAGGCATCGTAAAGGTAAGCAATCCGGCGCAGACAACGGCACCGACGATGAGGATGATACCCTGAATGGCATCGGTCCACACCACAGCTGCGATACCGCCCAGCAGCGTGTAAATCAGCGTAATGACACCCGTCCAGATGATGATGGATTGGATATCCCAACCAAACATCGTGTTGATGGGCAGGGCCAGCAGCAGCAGAATCGAGCCGACGCGGGCCAACTGCGTGAGCAGGTAGCAGATGGCCACATAGCAGCGAGCCCAATAGCCAAACTTCTGCTCCAAATAGTGGTAGGCCGAGACGCTGTTCACATTACGATAGAGCGGAATGAAGATTTTGGCTGCCAACCAGGTCGCAATCGGAATCGAGAGCGAGAAGACAAACGGATTCCAGTTGCCGGCATAGGCCTGGCCGGGCAGGCCGAGGAAGGAGATTGACGAGACGAAGGTCGCGAAAATCGACATACCTACGACCCAGGTCGGCAGCGAGCCCTCTGCCTTCGTAAAGGCAGCCGCGCCCTTGCTCGAACGGAAGTAGAACGAGCATCCGAACAATGCCACACCTCCTACAAAGATAAAAAAGACAATATAGTCAAGAATCGTTAATTCCATATCAATCTATGATTTACAAGATGGGTAAAGGGATTAAATTACTCCACGCAGGTGCAACCCAATGCGATTAAGGCCTGACGAATCTTCTCACGCTCCTCGCTGCGGAACTTGCGGTAGGGATACGAGAGGTAGTCGTCGCAGATGCCGAGCAGCGACAGGGCACACTTCACACCCTTCAAATAGCTCGAACCATACTTGCCGACCGTGTAAATCGAGGTCGAAATCTGCATGATGCGGCGCTGCAACTCGCGCACCTTGACCAAATCGCCCGTCTCGGCAGCGTTGTACATCTCGACATAGAGCTCGGGGAACATGTTGGCACCACCATTCACGCCACCATCGGCGCCCAGCAGCACACACTCACCGGTCAGCTCCTCGGGACCCACATAGAGCGAGAAGTCCTCACGGTCACCCAACAGGTAAATCAGCGTCTCGAAGTAGGTCATGTTGGCCGACGAATCCTTCAAGCCGACGATGTTCGGGTGGTCGGCCAGCACGGCAACAGTCTTGGCTTCGAGGAAGACCTTCACATGCGAGGGCATGTTATAGAGGTAGAGCGGCAGGCAGAGGGCATCGGCCAGCGCCGTGTAGTACTCGATAAGCTCCTGCTGCGAGGGGGCAAAGTAGTAGGGAGCGGCAGCCACCACACCCACGGCACCGCAAGCCTTGGCATGCTCGGCCAGACGTACACTCTCGTCGAGCGACGTGTCGGTCACGCCCACCAGCACCGGCACGCGGCCGTTCACCTGCTTCAATACGAGCTCCACGAACTCGTAGCGCAATTTGTAGGTGAGGTTCTGCGCCTCACCCGTCGTACCGAGCAGGAAGAGGGCATGCACGCCACCTGCAATCATGTGCTCCACGAGGCGGATGGCGCCTTCGCGGTCCAACTCATCATTACCCTTCAAGGGGGTAATCATCGGAGGAATAATTCCCTTAATCTGTTTCATAATGTTTGTGTTATTATTGTTTATTGTTACTCTATAATCGATTTATTTCTTCTCCGTTTTGTACTGCTCGATCCAACGAAGCACCATCGGATAGGTCTCGTTCTTGAATTTGTAGCGGTCACGCATCCAGAAGCCGTGTCCACCCTTCGGGAAGATGTGCATCTCCGACTTCACGCCATGTCTCTTCAACGCCGCGTAGAACTCGACACACTGGCGCGGGTCAACCGCCTTATCGTCGTCGCACAACACGAGCATCGTCGGCGGCACCGCTTTATGTACGTTACAGCAGGGGTTGTACTTGTCGCGTTGTGCCTTATCTTTCATTCCCTCTTCGCCCAGCAAACAGAGGCTCGTATTGGCGTTGGGGTATTCGTTCGAGGTCACCGGATAAACCAATACCGCAAAGTCGGGACGACACTTCACATCCGTATAGCGCGTGATGAGGTTCGAGACGAAGTGACCACCGGCCGAGAAGCCGATAACACCCACCGACGCGGGGTCGATGTTCCACTCCGCAGCACGCTCACGGATAATCGCCATGGCACGCTCGGCATCCTCCAACGGCAGGTCGGGATGCCCGTTCGGCATGCGGTATTTCAGCACAAAGGCGGCAATGCCCTTCTCGTTGAGCCACTGCGCCGTCTTATACCCTTCGTGCGTCACACACACCTTCTCGTAGCCACCACCCGGCACAACCAGCATCGCCTGCGTCGGGCGTTTCGACTTCGAGGGGAGGAAAATCTCCAATTCGGGGTCGCTGACATTGATGTAGTAGTTGCGCTCGTTCAGCCCCTCGGGCGTATCCTCCAACCCGTTTTTCGAGGGCGTACCCTCGGGGAAGAGCTTCACATAAATCGGTTGCGGGCGGTTGCGAATCACATAGAAGTGACCATCCTCGGCACCCAGCAGCAGGTCGCGCACGCCGTCGCCGTTCCAATCCACCGTCGTCGGGCAGGTCGTGTGACCGGCCAGAATCGTTTCACTCACATTGCCCATATACTCATACCAAACTTTACCATTCTCCTCCTTCACATTGCGGAACCAGGCGGCATTCTGGCTGTCGACAATCAAGTCGAGGCGCCCGTCGTTGTCCCAATCCGTGAAGCAAATCTTGCGACGGCCCGACTTACCGGCCACACCCTCATTCAGGCGCAGCACACCCGGCTCGGCATTCACAACACCCTTGCGCTGGTCGTAGAGCGAGCAGTTCGTCGCATAGAAGATACGCTCACCGGGCTTCAACATCAACTCACCCTCCTTCGTGCGGAAACGCTCGAAGTAGGCCAGATAACCCTCCGTATCCATCACCACGAGGTCCATCAGCCCGTCGTTGTTCCAATCCATCGCCACGGGGGTCGTACGCCACTGCGTCGTGAGCGTTCCCTCCTCGGGCTTCCACCAGTTCCAAGCCACCAGCGGCATCTTGTTCTTCTTCCAAGCGACACGCACCGGACGCGGAGCCTCCAATTCGAGGCAATCCTCCTTGCCGGCATTGCGCAGCCACTCAATCTTACCGAAAATCGAGTTGATGATGATGTCCTGACGACCGTCACCATCCCAATCAGCTACCGAAAGCACCGTATAACCCCACTTGGCCTCGGCCGGACCCTGAATCGAGCCGTTGTAGCCGGCCTGAATACGCAACACCTCGCCATCGACCTTGAAGAACTCGGGAGCACCCCACGAAGGACGTGTACCCCCCGAGAGGTTGCGAATCAGCGCAATCTCACCGGCCGAATTACCGGCTACGATATCCTCCTTGCCGTCGCCATCCCAATCTGCCGTGCAGGGGGTGGCCAAAGCACCAAACTTCACCAACTCGGCCTGCTGACGCAGGTAGTAGGGGCTCTCAAATTGCGGCATCCCCTCCTTCACCTTGCCCGTGTGACGCAACCACGCTACGCGGCCATCCTCGTCACCCACCAGCAGGTCGGCGTGCCCGTCACCATCGAAATCCGACACCACGGGGACAATCATCTCCAAATGGAAACGAATCTCACCCTCGTCGTTCTTCATGCGACGACCCTCGGCAAATTTCGGTTCGTTGCGCGTACCGATGTTCTCGAACCAGGTCAACCCATCGAGGAACTCGCCACAGATGAGGTCGAGGTCGCCGTCGCCATCAAAGTCGGCGATGCAGGGGTTGGGGGCGCCGTAGGTATCAATCACCGAATCTCCGGCCATCACCTTGCCACGGTTGATGTATTTACCATCTACGTTTTCCAGCCAATAGACATACCCATGCAGAGGCCCGCGTGTCCAGCGGCCCTCCTTGTCGTAGGCATTATCCCAGCCATAATCATCCCAGGTATCGATACCGACAATGATATCCTTGTCACCATCGTTGTCCCAATCGGTGTAGTTCCACATGTTGCTGCGCGACTTGTTGTAGGTAGCACCCAACACCTCGCCCGCATACTCGATGGGCTGCTCCTTCACATAGGGAGCCTTCACAAAGTTGGGATACTCCACCCCCTTGGCCAGCACATACTGCTTGCCGTCGACCTCCGAGAGGCGGATGTTGTTCAAGCCCTTCTTGTGGATACGCTTGGCCGGTGCGAAGAGCGGCTCGGCAGCCGTACCGATATTCTGGAAGAAGTACAACCCCTTGTAGGGTTTATCGGGACACGACACGAGCAGATCCTTGCGGCCATCGCCGTCATAGTCGGTCGGAATCGGAATACCCCACAGGCCGACACCGAGGTCTACCTCCAAGCCGGGGTTGTTGTGTTTGAGCAGAATGGCACGCGAATTACGCACCGCCTCCTTCACCTGCCCGTGCGCCATCGTCGCCGAGCATGCAAGCACCGCGACCATCACCAAGGTCACGGCACTACGCCAAAGATTCATTTGGGTTTGCATCGTACTGTTTTTATCGGTTTGGTTGTTGTTAAATATTCGGTTAGTTGCGACGCACCGACTCGCCATCGACAAAGGCGGGGGCCAGCACCATCGTGCCGACCGTCTCGTCGGGGCGTTCAATACTGCGAATCACGCGCGTCAATGCCTCGTGCGCAAACTGCTCGACCGGCTGGCGGATATAGGCAATCGATACCGGCGAGAGGTCGAAGGCCTCACTTCCGTCGAAGGCCACCACACCCACCTCACGCGGCATGGCAACCCCCATGCGGTGCAACGCACGCACCCCCGATACCGAGAGCGAGTTCGTGGCAAAAAGCAGTGCATCGGTATGATGGAAGTCGATGGCCGACAGCCGATCCATCATCGAACGCTCGACATGGTTGTAGTCGATTTTGTGGATGCGGGCATGCGCCTCCAACCCCAACGCCTTCATCGCGTCAAGGTACCCCGCTTCGCGGTGGCGAATGTTCGAGACCTCCATCTCATACGACACCATCTCGATGTGACGATAGCCGCCGGCATGCAGACGACACACCGCCTCACTACAAGCCGACTCGTTGTCGAGCACCACCCGATTGACCGAGAAGTGCTCCACGTCACGGTCGAGCAACACCACCGGCAGATTCGTCTCCAACAGTTGCTCGATGATGCGTTCGCTCTTCTGACAGGGAACGATAATCAACCCGTCGACCCCCTTGCTGATGAAGGTGCGAATCACGCGCTCCAACTTCTCGGGCTTCTCGTCGGTCGAGCCAAACAGCACCGAATAGTCGGCCACGAAGGCTTCGTCCTCGATGCAGCGGGCAATGCTCGAAAAGAAGGCGTTCGAGATATCGGAGAGCACCACACCAATAGTACGGCTGCGACGACTGCGCAGACTGCGGGCGGCATTGTTTTGCGTATAGTTGAACTTTTCGGCGATGGCAATGATGCGACGTGCTGTTTCGTCATTGACCTTGTAGCGTTTCTGGCCATTCTCGCCACGCGTGTTATTCAGCGCAAACGACACAAGCGAAGGCGACACCCCCGCTTCGCGTGCAATATCCTTAATCGTGTAGGCTTTTTTAATCATCGTTCAGGTTATTTCGGTCATTAATTAATACGATTTTATTAAATCGTTTTAATCACGCTACAAAAATAAGATAAATTCCCCGAAAAAACAAACATTTAGTCCACTATTTTACTTTTTTACGCATTTTATCGCCGCGCGGATGGGCAGAAAATTCAAAATTTAGAATGCAAAATGCAAAATTAGGATTACGCGACCTATCGCACATCATCACGAGAGCCGCATAGCTCGTAACAATCTAAACAAGTTCCACGACCACCGCTGCACTCGTTCAGATTGCCACACTCTCCGTTGAGTCGCTCGCAATGACGTGGAAGTCACCCTCCTCCCATTTTGCATTCTAAATTTTGCATTGCGCCTCCTAAGGAGCGCATGGCGGTCTAAAAAAAGAGCCGACGCCCCTTTCAGGAGCATCGGCTCGGATGTTGCGGAGTCACACGCGAGCGGGGAAGCACCCCACCTTCGTGGTCGGCCCAACGTGCTATTTAACGGCGTTAACTACTGCTTCAAATGCCTTCGGCTCGTTCATTGCGAGGTCGGCCAGAACCTTACGGTTCAGGGCGATACCCTTTGCATTGAGCTTACCGATAAACTGCGAATAGGTCATACCGTAAGCGCGAACACCTGCGTTGATACGGGTGATCCACAACGAACGGAATGTACGCTTCTTGAGCTGGCGGTGTGCATAAGCATACTGCAAACCCTTCTCGACCGTGTTTTTCGCAACGGTCCATACGTTTCCCCTTGAACCAAAGTTACCCTTGGCAAGTT
>CAZTCM010000005.1:0-24865 GCA_964612285.1 uncultured Alistipes sp. | reverse complement strand
GAAATTTTTTTCATGTTTCCTTTGGTTTAAGTTAGACAATTAGGTTTATTAATGTGGTTTTGTTTTTTCTCCCGCCCAAGCAGGTGTTTTTGTTTTTTAACCTAAAAAGACGACCGAACAAAACGAGGGATTTACTGCCCAAAAACGAAAAAACACACCCCTCAGGAGTGTGTTTGGGGGTGGTTGTTACCGACAAACCCCGATTAACTTATTAAATATAAGTATTTTATAAAATCAATGAATCTATTTTCCCTCTAAAAGAAAACTATTTCACTCAAAACCTCGAATAAATCACATTTTGCCGTATTGCTATTTTTGGCAAATTGTTTATTATTTTGCTGTTTCCTTTGGCGTTATGGGAAAATTTCTATAAATTCGTGTTACGTTTTTAGGTTAAAAAGGAGCCGGAAACGGGTGAGAGGCTATTATTTAAGTAACTGATTCTTAAAAAAATAAAATGAGGGTGTCGCAACAGAACGTGTTGGACACCCTCATTTTTTAGGCAAGAGTCTGTCAGCGCCACTCTATCTCCGGAAGCGGCCACGAGGAGCGCACCTCACAGCGTTGGCCCGTGCGCGAATGGATGCGCAACTGCGTGATGCGGCCCTCGCTCCATGCCATCTCTATTTCGTATCCTCCGCGGGCCACGAGACCCTTGACCCGCCCCTCTTTCCAGGCAGCCGGCACGGCCGGCATCAGCCGAATAAAGCCCTCGTGGCTCTGCATCAACATCTCGCATACGCCAGCCGTAAAGCCCAGGTTACCATCAATCTGGAAAGGCGGATGAGCATCAAAAAGGTTGGCATAGACGCCTCCGCCATCCGACTGCAACGCCTCGGGGCCAAAACCCACGGGGCGCAGCAGCGTACCGATGAGTTTGAAGGCTCGCTCCCCATCAAGCAGGCGTGCCCAAAGGTTGATTTTCCAGCCACTCGACCAACCGGTCGCCTCGTCACCACGCATTTCGAGCGTACGACGTGCTGCGGCAAAGAGTTCGGGGTTGGCGGGCGTGATTTGCCCAAACGGATAGAGGCTCACAAGATGCGTAACATGGCGATGATGCGGGTCTTGGTCTTTGAAATCCTCCTTCCACTCCTGTAAATTCCCCGCGGCACCCACACGGAAAGGGAGCAGATGCGCCAGCCGTTCGCGCAACGTGTCGCACAACGGAGCATCGGCCCCAATCGTCTCGGCGGCGGCGAGGGTTTGCGCAAAGAGTTCGCGAATCATCGACATATCGCCCGTCGAGCCCTGTGACACGCCGCAGGTTTGGTCGCTGCCGGGCACCACAAAGAGGTTTTCGGGCGAGGTGCTGACGGGAGTTATCCAATACCCTTCGCGGTCACGAATCAGCCAATCGAGGTAGAACTTCGAGGCTTCGCGCATCGTCGGATAGGCCACAGCCAGGAACTCCTTGTCACCCGTATAGGCGTAGTGCTCCCACAGGTGGGTCGAGAACCACGCCCCCATCATCGGCCAGAAGCAGGTCGCAGCCCCTCCGTCGTTGGGGTAGGTTTCGCGCCAGATGGAGCAGTTGTGGTGCCCCACCCAACCGCGACGGTGGTACATATTGCGTGCCGTCTCGGCCCCCGTCACCGCGCACTCGCCAATCATCCTGAGGAAGGGTTCGTGACACTCCGAAAGGTTGGCCACCTCGGCCGGCCAATAGTTCATCTCGACATTGATATTCGCCGTGTAACCGCCATTCCACGAGGGGATGATATCTTTGTTCCAAATACCTTGCAGGTTGAGTGGTTGTCCCCCTTCGCGCGAGCCACTAATCATCAGATAGCGACCAAATTGAAAGAGCAGAGCCACCAGCCCCTGGTCGTTCGGGGCTCCCGTCGTGCGCGTGGCGGTTGCATAGCGCTGAATACGCAGGTCGGTGGGCAGCTGCTCGGCCTCCGGTTCGGTGGGGAGCGTCAGCGCCACTCGTTCGAAGAGCGCACGATAATCGGCCTCATGGTCAGCCAGCATCGCCTCATAAGATTTCGCGCGCACCCGCTTCAAATGCTCCTCGGCAATCTTCGCTGCATCCAACCCCTCGCGTGAGGGGCTTTTGAAGGGGCCGTTGTAGCTCGTTGCCGCCGAGAATACCAACACAATCTCGTGCGCACCACGAATGCGCAGGCGGTCACCGAGGTGGGTGATTTCTGCCTCTTTTCGATCGACCCGCACCTCCAAACGGCTCTCGAAAAACATCCCTCGGTGCTCCATATCCTCGCCATAAAGCACGCGAGGCTTGCCCGTGCGCGACCCATCGGGATGGAAGAGGTAGGGATGGCGCGCCTCGTGACCCCACGCCTCAAAGTCGGAGTAGTTGCGGCGGTCTACACGCCCGGGAGCCTGACCACTCATCGCCAGACGGCAACGACGTGCGTCGATGTACGTCTGCACGGGATGGGGCGAGGAGAGCGACACGGCGATATCCCATCCCACGGGGCAGTCGGTCGTCAGCCGCATAACAATCACCTCGTCGGGATGTGAGGCGAAGATTTCGCGGCGGAAGTGGTAGTTGTCGCGCTCGTATTGCACCGTGGCCACCGAGCGTTCCAGGTCGAGGTAGCGCCGATAGGCCTTCGCCTTGCCACCGCGGAAGTCGCGAATGTGCCAGTCACCTAACGGCTGATAACACTCGTGCAAACGCCCCGTCCACTGTTTCAGCAGTTCCGAAGCCTCGGCATAACGCCCCGCTTCGAGCAGCCGCACCATCTCGGGATAGGTCGGCGTGATGTCGAGATCGGTGAAACGTGTCGCCGGCTCACCGCTGTACAGCGTATTTTCGTTCAGTTGCAACAACTCGTTGTCGGCATTGCCGAACACCATCGCTCCGAGGCGGCCGTTGCCCAACGGCAGGGCACCGTTCCAATCTGCGGCCGGTGTTTTGTACCACAACGTAAGGGGGCCACCCTCGACCCGATGGCGGGCCTGCAAGGGGAGCAATGCGGCCAACAAAAGGGCCAACAAGGCGATTTTCTTCATCATATCGGTGTTCATTTTTTGGCGTAGATGGTCTGTTTTGTGAGGCAAGATAGCGAAAAAAGATGAATATCACACCACCCCCACCGATTTTTCCGGCAAAACCACCCCGTCGACGAGGGTCATTTGGAGGCGATTCTCACCACCGGATGCTCCGCTTATACACTTAACTATTTTGTGGAGATGAAAGAAAAAGCACGAAAAAATATCAATTTTGATTGCAAGTTTCACATTTTTGCCTACTTTTGCAACTGGGAGTTCACGCGAGAAAACTGGTGAACGCCCCCCCCCCGATGAATTCAACGAATTGATTATCAGTTGTTTATATCGGGGTGGGTCGTTCCTCTAAACGAAAAATCCCGTTTAGAGTTTTTTGTATAAGGCTGGTTAAATCGTTTTAGCTCTCAGCAACAACCAAACGAACCAACTTTATGCGAATTCACACCTCGATTATGCGGCGTTGGATGATGGCCCTTTGCCTTATCCTCTTCGCGGCAACTGCCTCTGCGCAGAGTCTCACCGTACCGACCTTCATCGGCGACAAAATGGTGTTGCAGCGCAACTCGACGGCCCACCTATGGGGTACCGCCGAGCCCAATGCAACGGTAGAAATCACCACTTCGTGGAACGATTCCCCCATTCGGATACAAGCCTCTCCCTATGGCCAATGGCTGGCCGATGTACCGACCGGCGAGGCGGCCGAGGGGCAGAAAATCACCATCAAGAGCAATGGCGAGCGCCTATCGTTCTCCGATATTATGCTGGGTGAGGTGTGGATCTGCTCGGGGCAATCGAACATGCGCTTCACAGTCGAGAAGAGTATCGACGTGGTCCATGCGCTGAAACATCCCAATCCGAAAATTCGCCTCTTTCACACCGACCGCCGCTCGTCGCGCATTCCGCTCGACGACGTCTATGGTGCACAGTGGACGACGAGTGCCGCTGCCAACCTGCGCGACTTCTCGGCCGTAGGCTATGCCTTTGGCGACAGCCTGCAACGCGCCCTGAATGTGCCAATCGGGCTGATTTGTGCCGCTTATGGTGGCACCTCCATCGAATCGTGGATGCCCGAGGAGGAGATTCGGAACAACGAACAGTTCCTCGTGGGGCTCAACCAAAGTTTGCAGGAAAACGCCCATAAATGGAAGGGCAAAGAGCGCTATTTTGCCGCAGCGCAATACAATGCCAACATCCATCCGCTGATTCGGGCGACCATCGCCGGCGTGATTTGGTACCAGGGGTGCCACAATGTCGCTACGACGGTCAACCACTACGACAAACTCCTCGAACGCTTCATCACTTCGTGGCGTGAGCGATTCCACAACCCCGAACTCCCCTTCTATGTGGTGCAGATTGCCCCACACACCTACGAGGGAATGAAGGGGGCGCTGCTCCGCGAGAAGCAGGCCAAGGCGGCCGCTGCCATGGAGCATGTCGAGTTGGTGGTGACCATCGACCAGAACGAGCGCACGGGCGACATTCACCCCCGCAACAAGCAGGTGGTGGCCGACCGTCTGGCCGCCGCAGCCCTGGGCGAACACTATGGGCTGGCGGTGGAGTACCGCTCGCCCACCTTCAAAAGTAAAACGCGCGAGGGCAACAAGCTGCGCGTCACATTCCACGATGCCGAGGCGGGGCTGACCTGCCCCGACGAGCGTGTCATCGGATTCCAGATTTCGGATGCAACAGGCAAGTTCCACCGCGCCGTGGCCGAAATCGACGGCTCGACCCTGCTCTTGTCGGCCGCCAAATGCCCCGAGCCCATCAACGTGCGCTACTGCTTCGATGAGTGCGAGGGCAACCTCTTCTGCCGCAACGGACTTCCGGTGGGCCCCTTCCGCACCGATTTCGATACGCGCCTCAGCGTGCGCTCGTTCTACGACACCCTCAGCGAAATGACCGTGACGGTCAAATGCAAGGGGTATGAGAAACAATCCTTCGTGGGGCGTGAGATTGCCTTGTGGCCCAACAAGCGCTGGGTGCTTCGCCAGCCGATGGGCGAGTTGCTGGGCTGGGAGGTGCTGGTCGGCGACATGCTCGAAGCGGGCGGGCTGACCCCGAAAATCACCATGACGGCCCACGCCGATGGCTATCTCTATGTATTGGCACGCAACATCTTCGACGTGGTGGAGCTGCCGGGCTGGGAGGTGATGCCCTGCACCGACATGCCGCTCTTCGACCTCGATAAGAAGAACCGCTCGCGCGGCCGTGTCTTCTTGTGCCGCCACGCGGTGAAGAAGGGCGAGACGGTGACCCTTCCGGCCATGGAGAGCATGGCCGGAGTGCAACCCATCGCCAAAACGATTCTCTTCCGTTAGAAACTATTAAACAACCCAATAAATACTTTTACACCATGAAAAAAACATTCTACGAAGCACCAACCCTCGACCTAAACGAGGTGCTGGTTGAGGCCGGATTTGCTACTTCGGGTGGCGACGATTGGAACAACGGTGGCCCGGGTGGCAACTTTGACGAGAACGAATATCCCGATGAACTCTAAAACGATGTGCGCTATGAAAAAGTTTTGGATGATGTTGCTGGCCGCTGCCACGTTGGCAGGTTGCCAGAAGAGTGAAGAGATGACCATCTCGACCGGAGACACCATTTCGTTGACGGCTGAGATGTCGCAACCCGAGACCGGCCGTACCGCGTTGGTCGAGAACGAGGGCGTATATAGTGCCATTTGGACGAGTGGTGACAAACTGACTTTGTTTGAGTTGGCTGACGGTGCGTTTAGCCTCTACGAGTCGAACGCCTTGACGGCAGATGCTGCAACGGCTTCGTTTACATTTGATGGTGTTGCTGCCAAGGAGGCTGCAAGTTTCCGCTATGTAGCCGGTACAAATATCGCCAGCAATTGTACTGTCAACAATTTACGCTTGGAGCTTCCTGCCGAGCAAGCCCCTGCGACGATGACCACTTTTGATGGTGCCGCCGATATTTTGCTCTCGCTCCCCATTGACCGTGCAACGCAACCTGTATCGGAGGCGTTGACCTTCACAACGGCACGCGTGTCGACCGTTGTGAAGTTGGCGATTAAGAACCTTGCCTTGGCCGATGGTGAAAAGGTTGAGCAGGTAGTGTTCAGTTGCGAGCAGCCGATTGCCGGCGAAATCACTGTCAGCGTCGAGGATTTGGCAACAGGGACCTACCCCATTCCGTATGAATTGAAAGATGAAAAACATGCGGTTTCCATTACGTTGCCTGAGCAACAGAATGGCACCTTCACCGCTTATTTATCGATGCTGCCCGCCACGCTGAAAGCCGGTGAGAGCTATACGGTAACGGTGAAGACCAACCGGGCTGCCTACCATAAGGTGGCTACGTTGCCCGCTGACCTGACCTTAACGGCCGGCGATATTACCTCTGTCGCGGTAAATATGGGTGATGCTGCTACGAAGACAAATGTGTTGAGATTCAATGATGCCTATGAGTACGTCATCACTTGTAAAGCGGCAGATGGAAATACTTATTTAATGAGTCGCAATCAGTGCTACCGCCGCCCGGCTGCTAAGTCGTTGGCTTCGCTCGGTTTGTCACTTAACGAATCAGGATCCTTGGTTGGATTGGTTCCAGACGAGTTCCGTTGGAAGGCTAAAGCTGTTGCTACTGAAAATGAAGGGGAGTACGAGACCGAATTTTATTATACGTTGGATGGTATAACCTACAACCTGATTGTAACATCAAACGCACAAGGAATTGCTGTTAATTCAGAGTTGAGTGGTTATTATACCAATCCTTATACAAAAACAATCGTAGTAAAAGAAAATGGAGATGGTTATGCACTTATGAATACCAATGCTGCAACTCCATACTCTTTGTATGTTAATAATGCTACCGATTTTCGCTTTGCGCAAGCGGCATCTAATCAAGATGTAGTATACTTCTGTCGTATTCAAGATGCCCCGCAGAAATCCCTCTATCCCGTTATTACGAAAGCTGAAAATGTTACGGATGGCACATATGCTATTTTGTATCACTATACACACTATGTATTGAATGAGGTAGAATTGGCTGACAATAAATTCTATGCACTTAAAAACGAGGCTATTGAGAACAGTGCGATTGCAACTGCCGCAGAAAATGTAGTCGTTGAGTTGGATGAGAATTATTGCGTGACAAATGCAGCTATTGCAGATGATTATAAATGGATTATCGTCAAAACAACAAAAGACTCCGGCGAATCCTATTACCAAATAAAATCAGCAAAAGATGGTTCGCTTTGGTTATGGCATAGAGATAACAGCACAGGTGTCGCTGTTGCCAAAACCGAAGTGCTTAGCGGTAGTTTCGTGGCGAAATGGCATTTTACAAATCACATTTCGTATGGTTTACAAATGTATGGTGATACACACACTCGCTATGCCATCGTTCGAACTGCAAGCAATGTAGTTTCATGGGGAACTCTCGGTGGGCCAACGGGTACATTGGTGCTGGTAAAGCTCTCCGATTCGACCGAGCAAATTGCCTCGAACGAGTAATTCGAAATGCGCAAACCAACTGCCCCGAGCCTTCGGGTTCGGGGTAGTTCCACATTGAGTAATTAGAACGATTTAGTGATTATGAAGCGTTTTCAACTCTGGTTGGTGGCGTTGCTCTCCTGCCTGACGCTGTCGGCGGTGGCACAAGCACCCTACCAACTGCGCGGACGCGTGGTCGACCGCAACGGTAATCCGCTGCTCGGCACCACCGTCGTCTGCAAAAACAACCCCCAAGTGGGTACCGTAACCGACACCGAAGGTTACTTTACGCTCAACGTGACGCCCAACGAGGTGTTGTCGGTGAGCATGATCTCCTACGAGACGAGCGAGGTGCCCGTACAGGGGCGTCGCACGCTGGTTGTCGAACTGAAAGAGAGCAACGAGCAAATCGAGGAGATTGTCGTCATCGGCTATGGCGAGCAGAGTGCCAAGGATGTGACCGGAGCCATCACGGCGGTCGACATCGCCGCGCTCGAACAGATGCCGACGACCGATGTGAACGAGGCGTTGCAGGGACGCATGGCCGGTGTCGTCATCTCGTCGAACGACGGCCAGCCGGGCGAGGAGATGAACCTCGTCATTCGCGGTGCCAACTCCGTGACGCAGGACAACTCGCCCCTCTATGTCGTCGACGGCTTCCCGACCGAGGATTTCTCGATGATGGACCTCAACCCGAACGACATCAAATCGATTTCGATTTTGAAGGATGCCTCAGCCGGTGCCATCTACGGTTCGCGTGGTGCGAATGGTGTGATTATCATCGAGACGAAGAGCGGTCGTGGAAAGACCACGGTCAACTACTCCGGCTCGCTGGCCATCAAAGAGGTGGCCAACACGATGGAGGTGATGGACCCCTACGAGTATGTGCGCTACACGAACGAGCTCAACCCCGAATACGGCAAAACGCTCCTCGAAGATCGCGCCATGACGCTCGACGACTACCGCAGCTACCCGGGCTACAATTGGCAGGAGCAGCTCTTCCAAACCGCGCTGACGCACAACCACTCGGTGACCGTCTCCGGCAGCTCGGACAACACGCAGTATGTCTTCTCGGGCTCCTACCTCAACCAGGAGGGTGTCGTCATCTCGACGGGCTATGAGCGTTTCCAGGGCCGCATCAAGGTCGACCAAAAGATTACGCCGAAGCTGACCCTCGGGGTCAATGCCAACTACACCTATGGCGAGACGGATGGTGCTCTGGCAGCCGAGGCAGGGTCGTCGACCAGCTCGTGGCAGAGCTACCTGATGTACCGCGTTTGGAGCTTCTCGCCCATCGACAAGGGTGTGCTGGACAGCGACGAGGGCGAGGAGGCTTCGGTCGATGTGACGAAGCTCAACCCGATTACCTCGGCGGTCCATTCGTTGCGTCTGGTCGAGCAGAAGTCGTTCCTCGGGAACATCTCGCTCAAATATCAGATTACGCCCGAGTTGCGCTGGACCTCGACCTTCGGCATGAGCCACCGCAACAACGACGAGAAACGCTTCAACGGCAGCAAGACCTATGCCGGTTTCAAGCATAAGTACAACACAAACGGCATGAACGGTTCGTACGAGAACGACTCGCGCCGCGAGTGGGTCAACGAGAATATGCTCAACTTCAAGAAGAAGTTCAACCGTCGCCACACGCTCAACGCCATGGCCGGTTTCACGTTGCAAAACTATACGCGCAGCCGCTACGGCTACAATGTCATTCAGATACCGAACGACGCGCTCGGATTTAGCGGCTTGGAGACGGGTACTCCCAACAAAATCCGTTCGACCGAGTCGCAGAACCGCACCATGTCGTTCCTGGGTCGTGTGAACTATTCGTTGCTGTCGCGCTACCTCTTCACGGTATCGTTCCGTGCCGACGGCTCGTCGAAATTCCCCGAGGATAACCGCTGGGGCTACTTCCCCTCGGCAGCCATCGCGTGGCGCATCAACAACGAGTCGTTCTTGAAGCGTGCACGTTGGATTGACGATTTGAAGCTGCGTCTGAGCTGGGGTATCACGGGTAACAACCGCATCGGCGATTTCAGCTACTATTCGGCCCTGGACTACACCGACCACTTCGCATTGGGCAACGGCAACCCCTCCGCTGCGGCGGGTATCTCGTCCTATGCCAACAAAGCGCTGACATGGGAGGAGACCGAGCAATATGACCTCGGCTTGGACTTTGCCATCTTGAAGAACCGCATTCGCCTGACGGCCGACGTCTATCGCAAAACGACGCGCGACCTGCTGCTCAACGCCTATGTTCCCTTCTCGACCGGTATCGGCTCGGCACAGCTCAACGTGGGCAGTGTCCGCAACGAGGGTGTCGAGTTGACGCTCGAAACGGTCAATGTCAAGACGCGCAACTTCACCTGGTCGTCGTCGTTCAACATCGCCTTCAACCAAAACGAGGTCCTCGAATTGGCCAACGGCCAGACCGCCTTTACGACCAACGTGAGTTGGACGGGCGATTTTAGCGCCACACCGCTCTATATTACGCGTGTCGGCGGCCCGATTTCATCGTTCTATGGCTTGATTTGGGATGGCGTGTATCAGGTGGAGGATTTCAACCAGAAACCCGACGGCTCGTACGAGCTCAAATCAACCGTTCCCGACAACGGCAACAACCGCAACATCATCCAGCCGGGTGACATCAAGTATGTGGACCAAAACGGCGACGGCACGATTACGAACGACGACATGGTGGTGATGGGACGCACCAACCCCATCCACACGGGAGGTTTCAGCAACGATTTCAGATGGAAGAACTTCTCGCTGAATCTCTTCTTCCAATGGAGCTATGGCAACGACATCATGAATGCCAACCGCATCGCGCTCGAAGGTAACTATGCCGGCCGCACGGTCAATCAGTTTGCGAGCTACATCGACCGCTGGTCGTTTGACAACCAGGACAGCCAAAACTTCCGCGCCGGAGGTTACGGCCCGCGCGGTTACTACTCGACCCGCACGTTGGAGGATGGTTCGTACCTGCGCTTGAAGAATGTGACGCTGGCCTACGACCTGCCGAAGAAGTTGATTCGTCGTCTCTCGTTGTCGAAGGCCCAAATCTATGTTTCGTTGCAGAACCTGTGGGTATTGACCGATTATAGCGGCATGGACCCCGAGGTTTCGACCGTACATTCCACCCTAACGCCCGGATTCGATTACTCGGCCTATCCGCGTAATAAAACCTATACGTTTGGTGTGAAAATCGGATTTTAAGAAAGGAGGAGAATATGATTAAATTAGTATATAGATGGGTGTTGCTTCTCGCCGTTGCCTGCACGAACTCGATGTGTGATTATCTGGATGTCGAGTTGCAGGGAGCCATGACCGAGGAGAGCTATTACCAGAATGTCGAGCAGTTGCAGGAGGCACTCAACGGCGTCTATGCCACGCTCAACGACAACAGCCTCTATGCCGATGCGATGCTTGGTCGTATGGGTCTAAGTGCCGACATCGGTTATGAGTATTATAAGAAGGATGCCAACACGGTGGGCTATTACCAAGCCTCGCCCGGCGATGTGCGCATTCAGGGTTTCTGGCGCGCCTGTTATCAGGGCATCAATCGCGCCAACATGCTGCTCGAAAACATCGACCGCGTCGAGGAGAATTCGCGCGAAAAGAGCCGCATCAAAGGCGAAGCGTTGTTCCTGCGCGGGTACTACTACTACCTGCTCGTGAAGCGCTTTGGGCGTGTGCCGGTGGTGCTGACCACCATCGACGACATCAACACGGCCGAGAAGTTTGTCCCGCAGAGTGAAGTGGAGGAGGTCTACGAGCAAATCGTGGCCGACATGACCGCTGCGGCCGATTTGGTGCAAACCACCGACAAAGCCCCCGAAGGGTGGCAGGTGAGCCAGACCACCTGCTGGGGTATGCTGGCCCGTGTGACGCTCAACATGGCAGGTTATCCGGCCAATCGCAGCGAGATGTATGCCGCCTCGGCACAATGGGCACAGAAGGTCATTGAGTCGGGCCGCCACGCATTGAATCCCTCCTACGAGCAGATTTTCATCAACTATGCACAAGATGTTTTCGATGTCAAGGAGAGCATGTTTGAGGTGAATTTCTGGGGCGACAACGAGGGCGTTTACAAGACGGCCGGCATGGTGGGTCGCAACATCGGCATCCCCTCGGACGAGGAGAGCCCGATTGGTTTTTGCCAGGGTATGCTGCGTGTCAATCCCTACTTCTATTACCTGTACGAAGAGGGTGACCTGCGTCGTGACTGGACCATTTCGAACTTCCTCTACTCCGGTTCGGGAGAAAAGAACTACGAGGCTGCTCCCGGCGAGGGTGGCATTGTCAGCCGTCGCTACTGCGCCAAATTCCGCCGCGAGTATGAGATTTCGGATAGCAAAAATGCCTCCTATACGGCCATCAACTTCCCGATTTTGCGCTATTCGGATGTGCTGCTGATGTATGCCGAGTGCTATGCTTTCGATACTTCGTCGGCCGATGAAACGCTGGCCTATGAATGCCTCAATCAGGTGCGTCGTCGCGGTTATGGTCTGCCGATTGACACCCCCGACCCGACGGTGGATGTAACTGTTACCGACCCGGCCACCCTCAAACAAATTATCTACGATGAGCGTGCTCGCGAGTTTGGCTACGAGTTGCTTCGCAAGGATGATTTGGTGCGTTGGGGCATCTTCTACGAGCAGATGTTGCTGGCCGGTAAATATATCGAAGGGCGCAATACGCAGTATCAGATGGCGGCTATGCTGGCTTATGAGAGCGTTCGTCAGCGCGACGAGTTCTGGCCTATTCCGGCACGCGAGATGAGCGTCAATCCCTATTTAACCCAAAACACAGGCTGGTAAGATGAAGAGATATCTGTTATTTATGGTTGCGGCTGCGTTGTGTGCCGGCTGCGACAAGGGTTTTGAAAAGGTATCGGAGCCCACACTCGAACTTTCCACCCCTACGACCACCTATTTCACCCAGGAGCCGGTCGTCTTCCACATCGAGAGCGATGCCAATTTCTTGTCGTTCTACTCGGGTGAGCGCGGCAACGACTACGCCTACGCCCACAAAGAGCGCATCTACGAGGGAGAGGCCTACCTCTCTTTCAATAGTGCCTTCCAAGCCGGTGCGCAGTGGAAACGACAGCTCGAAACGGATGTCGAGAAGAAGTTGCTGCGTGTTTTCTACTCGGTCGACTTCTCGGGCGTCTATACCATCGAGGAGGTGGAGCGAGCCACCTGGAAGGAGCTGACCACACACTTCACCTTCCCCGAATCGCGCGCCACGAGCGCCAAGGCCCTGAATCAGACAACCCCCTCGGGTGCGGTAAACGTGAAGGAGCTCATTGCAGAAGAGGATCTCTCGAAGCCCATCTATTTCGCCTTCTACTACCGTGCAGAGGGTTATGATGCAACCTTTAACAATGCTCGTTCGCGAGCCAGCGTGATGAACTTCCAACTCTATACACGCTGCGAGGAGGTCAATGCCACGGAAAACATTGCCACGCAGTCGAATGCCGGATGGCAGTTTGTGACGAAGGGGTATGAGAACGAAAGCGGCAATTATGCACCGGAGGTCACCTCGTCGATGATTTGGTTCGACTGCGATGGTGGCACGATGGCCACCGAGCGCCATTGTTGGGCCATCTCGTCGGCCATAACCATCAACACCACGGTCAATATCGGATGTGACTATGGCGTTGGCATCAAATCCTTTGCCGGCGAACCCGTCACGAGCTACACCTACACCTATGCCGAGCCGGGCACCTACGACGTGTATGTGACGGCCGCCAATGTCGACCATGAGGGCTCCCGCCTGGAAAAGAGGGCCTCGGTGCGTATCGAGGTGGTCGAGCAGGGCAACGCCGATATCGAACAACCCGGTGATGGGGAGTGGTAAACCGCTAAAACGACGCAAATTATGATGAAACGAATCTCGAATCTATTGCTTTTTGTCATTGCTGCCACCACGATTGGCTGCACGAAGAGCGATGAGCCGGTGCAGCAGCCGGCCACCGAGGGCGACGTAGTTCGCTTTGCGGTAAGCCAACCCCGGGCGCGAGCCACATTTGCTGCCGATCCGGCCGAAACCTTGAACCTCTGCTGGGAGGTGGGTGACAAGATAGGCGTGTCGGCCACGACGGCCAATCAGTTGCTCGGTGCCAACTACCAATACGCCGTATCGGAGGTGCGCGATGAGGGACATTCGGCCAAATTGGGTGCCGTATCGAACCTCTACCAATTCCGCTGGACCGATGAATCGGCACACACTTTCTATGGCTACTATCCCTTTACCGGCGAGATGGGTGACGGTGTTCACTACCTGACCTCCGTTTCGCTGCCGGCCACACAGCCGCAAGTATGCGCGAACGACTTTTCTCACCTGCAAAATTGGTGGGCGATGAAGACCGACCCCTGCACATTGCAGGGCGGCCAGGGAACGGTCGAGTTTGATTTCCGCGGTGTTTTCAGCATTGTGGAGCTCAAACTCAAATATGCCGCGGCAACAGCCAAGGAGCGAGCCATTACACGCGTGCAGCTCCATGCACAAGCTCCGCTGGCAGCCCCGATTGCCAACCTGACCTTATCGAGCGACAAGGAGGCCGAACGAACCGAACCTGCGCTGATTGTCAATGACGGCGTCAATGCGGTAGATGTCCCCCTGACACAGCCGTGCCTTTTGAACGAGAGCCAGACGCAGTCGATTTGGTTGCTGGTTGTTCCGGGCACACATGCTGCGGGCAGCATCGGCATCCAACTCGAATCGGCCGACTCGTATCGTCTCGATGCAACCATCGCCGAGGCGGTGACCTTCGAGCCGAACAAGGTCTATCGCAAAGAGGTGACCATCGACCCGACCGATTTCTATTATTACCGCGATCCCAGCCTGCCGGCCGTGACCTATTTCAAGCCCGTCACAAAATTGGCAGATGTCACCGACGGGGAGTATCTGTTCTGTTTCCGTTATACGAACGACCCCGCAACCGATTATCTGATACCGGTAGCGCCGATTACGCGCAACCCGGGAGTTTCCGACTTTGCGACGGCCAATGTGACTCCCTACCTCGATTTGGGCATTTTGTCGGCAGACAGCCACTATGTATGGAGCGTACAACAGGGCGAGAAGGGGCACTCCTTCTACGGTACAGCCGCCAACGGGAAGGGATACTATCTGATTGGTTGCGGCAAAAACCAAGGTTTCTCGATTGCTACCTCGACGACCGAAGGCGGTTATAACAGCTATATCGGCTCCTACACCGACCAAATGATACTGACCGAGGTGGAGGATGGAAGCGGATTCCGTTTGCAGGTCAGCGGAGTTTCGGATCGTGCGATGTACATTTACTCCAACAGCGGAGTTTTGTCGTTGCGTAATCTGCCGCTGAACGAGAAGAACGGCGTCGTTGTCCTCTACAAAAAAGTGACCGAGTAATGAAACGCATCGTTGCAACTCTTTTTTGGGCTGTGGTGGGGCTGTTGGCCATTGAGGCCTCGGCCCAGACCACGCTCGAAAGCGGCAAGCCGTTGAAAGGCGGCGGTGAGAACCAGCTCGCCCCCCTCTCGATTTCTGGAGTCTACAACCAATATCCGGTGGGATACGCCTACCTCAACGGGCGGAAAACCCCGTCGCTCTTCATCGCCTCGAAGGCGGGTATGGGCCCCTCACGCGGGTTGTTCGTGTGTCACTATCGCTACACGACCGACGACGGCCATCCGGTTTTTACGGCCCCCAAGAAGATTAAATGTTGCTGGGGAACCCCCAAAAACATGCCCGACCACGGCTGTATCTTCAATTGGAAGGGAGAGGTCTATTCGCTGTGGCGCGAAAGTGGCTCGACACTCTTCGTAGCACGCTACAACGAGCAGACAAACACGCTCGAACGCATCGGAACGCTCTCCTCGAAGGGGCTGTCGAAGAAGATTCAGGTGGCCGCCACGCCGTTGGCCAACGGGACGGTCGAGGTCGCGTTGGCCTACACGAACGAGGCACGCTATCGTCCGGCCGACTACGACCACATCTCGTCGTACTACGACGGTGCGGGCATCTATCGCGGCGAACTCCCCTATGGCGGTGTCAAGCGATTTATCCTCAAAGATTTCGGCGAGGAGGTTGCAGGTATCAAAGTGACCGGCGACGAGCACATGTTGGCCATTGCAGCAGCGGCTCGCGTCGATTTGAACGGCAACCGCTTTGGCTATGTGATGCTGAATCGTCTCGGTGCCCTGATGTTCGTCGACCCGCGCTATCCGCAGGAGCCACGCTATGTGTGGAATTTTGCCGGCGAGCCGATGGATTACGACCGCACGGGCGGCAAATTGATAGCCTATCCCGATGCAATGGGCCGTCCGACGGGATTCATCGCCGGCGGCGAGGGGGTCTTCGATTACTTTGCCTACCTCGGTCCGCACAAGCAGGGGGTACAGTACGATGATCCGCGCACGCTGCTGATGGAGCGGGGTGATATCTATTCGGGAACGCTGGGCGTGCCGAACGTCGTCGACTGGGATGGTGACGAGAAGCTCGACATTGTCAGTGGAAATTCGGAAGGGGAGTTCCTCTTCTGGAAGAACCTCGGCACGAATGAGTTGCCCGAGTTCCATTGGAAGGGCGAGCGCATCAAGGCCGGTGGCGAAGAGCTCGTCGTGCGCCCGGGATATTACGACATCCAGGGGCCGATGGAGGCTTCGTGGGGCTATACAGCCCCGACCGTCTTCGACTGGAACAGCGACGGATTGCCCGATTTGGTGTGGAGCGATGCTACCGCCTCGTTCTATGTAGCCCTCAATCGCGGCACGAAACAGCAACCGCAGTTGGCGCGCCCCGAGAAGCTCCATCTCGATGCACTTCCGCTTTGGGGCACTTGGCGTGTCAAGCCCGCCGTTGCCAAGGTGGGTGAGCGCGTGGCGATGATGATTTTCGACGAGGACGATGCACTCCACCTCTATTGGCGCGTGAGCGACAAGCGGGTGAGTGACGGTGGCAGGGTACAACGCGAAGGGGGTGGCCCCATCACGAGTTATAGTGCTCGTGTCCCTCGCTATGGAGCGCGCGGACGATGCAAACTGACGCTCTTTGATTGGGACGGCGATGGGTTGCTCGACCTGTTGGTGGGCACCCCTCGTTCGAGCAGCATTCCGACCCCCACGCGGGGTCTGCCGAATGGCGCGGAGAAGCCCGTCGACGGCTTGCAGGTGCTGTGGATGAAGAATGTGGGCACGAACGAGGCCCCCATCTTCCGCGAGCCCGAGCAATTCCTGTTGAACAACAAAGACCACTACATCGGTCAGCACGCCAATGGCCCCACCCCCTGCATGCTGGGAGACACATCAGCTGGTGCCAACCTATTGGTGGGTTGTGAGAGCGGCCGTTTCTATTTCTACAACCGGAAAGACTTAACCACCTTGTCGATTGACGAACGCAATAAATTACAACAGAAAAAATGAAACGATTGATACAACTTTTCGGCTATGCCGCAATGGCGCTGGCATTGACCGCCTGCTCCTCCTCGGACGAAGAGCCGCAGGAGCCGACAATCGATCCGGTCCTTCCCGTACCGGGTGTGGCCCTGATTAGCGGAGAGCCTGTTCCGGCCACGGCCGGCAAGGGTTTGACCCCGCTCAATCTGACCAAAACCACCGCCAACGCCATTCTGGGTACGGCCTACCTGAGCTCCACGAGCTACCCCGACCTCTTCATCGCGGGTACCTATGGCCTCAGTGCCGCACACGGAGGACAGATTGGGGTAAATTTATGCGAATTCAAAGGAAAGACCACCGAGGGAGCCCTCATTTATGGGGACCCGATTGCCATTACGACCCATCCGTGGGATTGGAACGACCGCCTGGTACGCGTGATGCAGATCGACGGTCGGATTTATGGCTTTTTCCTCTCGACCACCCATCTTCGTATTGCCGCCTACGATACGGCAGCGCGCTCGTTTGGCGAGAGTTGGGTGGCAAGTGCCAAGTTCGCCGCGATTACCAATGGAGTGACGGCGTTTGATGTGATTGTAGGCACGGACAAGATTGATGTGCTTCTGCTCAGCTCGAATGTGGCCAACTACAAGCCGACAATGGACGATGTGACCGAAAGTTACTACGACAGCATGGGTATCTACCGCGGCCTGCTCCCCTTTGCGGGAGTCTATAAGATGAGCTTCCGCCGCTCGGATTGGCAGTTGGCGAGTGCCCTCGAACGCATCAGTACGACCGAGAAGGCCATCTTGGCCGGACAGGGGTTGGCTCACATCGCCACCGGCTCGGTGGACGGCTATGTCCTCGGCAACAAGTTCGGTACCTTTAAGTGGCAACCCGCCAAGAAGGGGGCCGAGGTCGATTACCTCTACGACACGATGGGCGACGTGCTGGTCAACAACAACGTGATGGGCAACCTCTGCCCGATTGCAGCCGACGACGACAAGGTGGCCGACGACTTTATTTCGTCGGGCGAGGGCATGCTCTACCTCTATCGTTTTACGGGCGAGGTTACGGCGCACGGCACCCCCGTCTATGCCGAAGGTGTGCCGGTGATGCAGCAGCAGGGCAACATTTACCCGGGTTCGCTCAGCGTGCCTTCGATGGCCGACTGGGACGGGGATGGTGCACTCGATATTTTGGCCGGAAACTCGGAGGGACGTCTGCTCTTCTTCAAGAACCATGGCACCAACGCAGCACCTGCTTTTGGCGATTACAGCTACGTCTGCTCCAACGGCGAGCCGATTTGTTTCCGCGCCGGCTATTACGAGGTGCAGGGTCCGTTGGAAGCGGGCTGGGGGTATCTCTGCCCCAATGTCGTGGATTGGAATGGCGACGGGTTGCTCGACGTGGTCTTCTCGACCAACGAAGGTAAATTCGAGTACATGCTCAACGAAGGCACCTCGACCGAGCCGAAATTGGGAGCTCGTCGCGTGATTCTGCTCGACGGCCTCGAACTCTATGGCGTATGGCGTTGCCGTCCCGCCGTAACCGCGGTCAACGGCCGTGTCTACCTGGCCATCATGGACGATGAAGATGCCCTCCACCTGTACGAAAAACGCGCTGACAATGCCGTCATCGACAAGGGGCAGATGTTGCTGTTCAACGGCGATAAGATTACGGGCTACCGCGCCAATACCAACGAGTCGTTGGGAGAGCGCGGTCGCGAAAAGTTGGAGTTCGTCGATTGGGACAATGACGGCGATTTGGATTTGGTGGTAGGTACCCCCGGCCAATCCTCCTTCCCCTATCCCGAACTCGGTTTGCCGTGGTCGCGCTCCTCGTCGGGCATGCAGGTGCTCTGGTTGGAGAATGTCGGCTCGAACGAGGATTTCCAATTCGCCTACCCCAAACAGTTCCTCTTCCGCGGCAAAGACTATCGCCTCGGCTGGCACGCCAACTCGCCAGCCACCTGTCTGTTGGGTGATACGTCGAACGGCCCCAACCTGTTGGTGGGCTGCGAGAGTGGCAATTTCTACTTCTTCAACCACTACGACCTGACCACCATCTCGTTGTGGTAACAATACGATAAAAGGCTCTTTTTTTGAATTTATTTGGTTGTTAGGGCCTTGGAGGTTGTCCGGCAGATTTTGTCGGACACCTCTTTTTTTGGGGGGGGGTATCTCTACCCGAATCGCATCGGATTTTCGATTTGTTTATGCTTTTTTCGCTTTTTATCGTACATTTGCAATTATGAAACGCACAATGATACATGGAGGGCTGTTGCTGTTGGCCGTGGCGGGTGTCGTCGCAGGCATCGTGCTATGGCGGGGTGAGAGTTCTCCGCAAAGCGAATCTTTGAAAACCTTTACAATACCAGAAGCTATGAGCAACAAGCAACTCTACGCCTTGATTGAGACCGAGAAGGGCACGATGAAGGCCGAACTCTATGCCGATGCCACCCCGGGTACGGTGGCCAATTTTGTGGAGCTGGCCTCCCACAACTTCTACGACGGGCTGACCTTCCACCGCGTCATACCCGATTTTGTGATTCAGGGTGGTTGCCCGCGCGGTGACGGCACCGGCGGTCCGGGCTATCGCATCAAATGCGAAACCTCGGCTCCACGCCAATACCACGACCGCGGCGTTCTCTCGATGGCACACGCCGGTCGTGACACGGGCGGTTCGCAATTCTTCATCTGCCACAACCGCGAAAACACGCAGCACCTGGATGGTCGCCACACCTGCTTCGGCAAGGTCATCGAGGGGGTCGATGTGATTGACGACATCCGCCCGGGCGACCTGATTTTGTCGATTCGCATCGTTGAGGAGTAACCGTACACAACCATGCGTATGAAACACCTGCTGACCCTGCTCTGCGCGTTGGCCACCCTCTCGGCAACGGCGCAGACCACCGAACACATCCCCACCATGAAGGAGGTGGGGGCCGACCTGCTGCCGGCCGAGATTGCCCCCATCGAGGCCCCCTTCTACATGCCACAACTGCAAAAGCCGACCTTTCGCGATGTGACCCTTCGTCTCGAACCGACGGAGGATGCCCGCATGCGCACGCGCGATATTCAATGCGCCATCGACCGCCTCTCGCGTGAGGGTGGCGGCCGTGTGGTGTTGGCCAAGGGTCTTTGGCATACGGGGCGCATCATCTTGAAAAGCAACATCGAGCTCCACATCGAAGAGGGAGCCGAGGTGCGATTCAGCGGCGAGGTCGAAGATTTTCTGCCGGCGGTCTTCACGACCAATGCCGGCGTGGAGCTCTACTCGCTTGGTGCCTGCATCTATGCCCACGAGGCGGAGAATATTGCCGTGACGGGCAAGGGCCGCCTGATTGGTCCGGCCCAGGGGGGCTCGATTCGCGAGGGTCGCCCGCAGAACGATGGCGATATCGACCCCGACACCCCTGTCGAGGAGCGTCTGTTCGACGGACAGCAGGGGCGCACGATTCAGCTGCCCACCTTCTTCGGACCGATTGCCTGCAAAAATGTCTATCTCGAAGGGGTTTCATTCGAGAACACCTCGTTCTGGAACGTTGCACCGGTCTATTGCGAGAATGTCGTGATTCGCGGTGTGCGCATCTCGTCGTTCGGCCAACCCTGCGGCGATGGTGTCGACATCACCTGCTGCCGCTATGTCTTGGTGGAGTATGTCACGACCGATTGCGGCGACGATAACTTCGCCGTCAAAGGGGGACGTAACGAGTTCGGTTATCGCGTAGGTCGCCCCTCGGAGAATATCGTCTTCCGCCACAACCTCGCCTTGCGCGGCATGGGTGGCCTGACCGTCGGCTCGGAGACGGCCGGCTGGTGTCGCAACCTCTATGCACACGACTGTGTCTGCGAGGGTACGCGCGTCGGCATTCGCCTCAAAACGCGCCGTCCGCGTGGCGGCGGTGGCGAAAACCTCCACTTCGAGCGTATTCGCCTGAAAACCGAGGCCGGTGCTATGGCCTGGGAGATGCTGGGCACCTCCAATTTCGTGGGAGGCCTGGCCTCGCGCCTGCCGGCACCGCCCCTGACTCACATGACCCCCGCTTTCCGCAATGTGCGCATCCGCGAGGTGGCGGTCGAGGGATGCCGCGAGCTGGTCTATGTGCAGGGAATCCCCGAGAGTCCGGCTCAAAACATCCTCATCGAGAACGTGACGGCCGACACCCGCCGCGACACCTCGAAGTCGGCCTATGGCCACTATAAACCCAAACCGTCGCCCTATGTGATTGATGTGGTGGATGCCGACGGCATCACGCTGCGCAACTTCCGCGTCGTGACCGACAAGGAGCAGATGCGCCTGGTGGATGTGCGCAACCTGCTCTTCGAGAATCTCTCGATTGATGTGTGTGGCAAGGAGTTGCAGACCGAGATTTCGGGCGAGATGACCCGCCACCACCGCTTCGAAAACTGCTCGCCGCAGATTCGGTAGAGGAGCGATTCCTTCCTCCGAAAAGGAGTAGTAAGAGGGGTATGAATGGTGAGTAAATCACCCAAAAATCATACTCCTCTTACTTTTCATACTATTCTTACCCCTCACACTCCTCCCTCAAAAAAAAAGCACCGCCCCGAATCGTCGGAGCGGTGGAAGATAGGATTTATAGGAGCTTAACTCTCGCAATTCCCATAATTCTCAAAACTCTTACTGCTGCGTATTGCCGCTAGCGATCAAATTTTCACCCTGCGAATTATCATACACATAGAGATTGGTGCAATTGGCCGTGATGTTATCGGCTGCCGTTGTCGAGAGGTTGTTTGTTACCTGTACCTTCTCTGTGGAGGTGATTCCGACAGGTGTTTCATTGAAAAATGCATTACCGACAATACCGGCTGCAAAGATGGGAGCATTGATGTTTACATCGGTGAAGATGATGTCTTTGACCTCGCCACCATCAACGATGCCGAAGAGTCCGATGGCATCATCTGCTGCCCCTTCCGTAATGGTCAGGCCGCTAATGGTATGCATGCCGCCATCGAAGATGCCCTTAAAACCGGTGCCAATGGCTTTGTTGCCATTGCGCGTACCCGGAGCAATAGGCGAAAACTCCCCGGTAAGGTCGATGTTAGCTGTCAGTTTAATGGTTTCTCCGGCGAAATTGTTGCCATTTGCAATCTCACTAGCGAAACCGGTCAAATCTGCGATAGAAGAAATCGTATATGCTTGAACAAAGCTATAAACCGTATATCCGTTTTCCTCGGTCGTAGTGGTCTTGTCACTACCGGCACCATAGGGCGTAACGGTCGCTGTAACACCTGTTTTAACCTTCACCGTAGTGTAGTTCTCGTAATAGATTGTACCAGTGGCGCCACCATTGATAACAACGGTGCCAAACACCTCGCTTGCCTTGTTGCTCGAAGGATTCTGGGCCCAAATGGTCGAGATGTTACCACCATTTACGGTAACTACTGTCTCTTGGCTGCCGCAGAACAGACGAATACCGTCGTAATACGAACTGCCGCTTGCGGAGATGGTGCCACCATTCACGGTCAACGATGCACCGTTGTAGTTGTCGATGGCGTAACCAATCTGATTACCTGAGCCGGTGTTGCTGATTTCGCCACCATTAATCACCATTACACCGCGATTGCTGATGGCGTTGGCGGCTGCGGAAGTGCCGGGTGTACCGGTGAATGCAAAAGCAATCTTACCCTCACCCTTGTTGTCGGCAATTGTTAACGAACCTTTATTTGTCAGCATCGAAACGGCCTCCTCGCTACTTTGCGAGATGCTGAAACCGCAGAGATCGAGCGTCAGTGTAGCATCAGCTGCTACCGTTACGGGCTCTTCGAGCACAACATCGGAGAGCAATTTTACCGTAGCATTTGACTTTCCGGCCGTGGTGATAGCGTCTTGCAACGTCAGGCAACCGTAGTGGTTATCCGTGCCATAGTCTACGATGGCAACATTGTTGCGGATATAACCGGTTACTTTGGTCGAAGCGTCAACCGTTACCGTACCCAGGGCAGGGTTCGAAATGGCCGTGCAAGCCTCGCCATTTTGGTCCAGAGCGATAATCTCACCACCCTTGATGTTGATGACCGAACCCTTGGCGCAGGTCGTGCCGTCGTTGTTCAATACGATGGTTGCATAGTTCTCTACATCAGTCGGGTCGTAGTTCGAGAGGGTCGAGTCGGTGATGTTTGCCGTCGTGTTCTCACCCCACAGATTCAGGGCGATGTTGCCGGTGATGGTCGAGTTATTGATCTCAACCGTTGCACCATCCGACATACCCGGGCAGTTAACTGCATAGGTAATTGCACAGCCGGTGTTGCTCTGGATGGTTACATTGTCGAGCGTGAGTTTGCCGTTTGTGTTGTAGTTGATACCGCGCTGGGTGTAACCCGTCGTATTGACAATCGTCAGGTTTTTCAGCGTCAGGTTCATGCCGGCAGCCTCCTTCGTTACATCAATGATGCGACCACCGCTTTCGCCTGCATAGTTCAGCGTCGAGCCGTTACCGTCAATCGTCATGTCGCGGGCACTCAGCGTGGCGGCTGAGCGTGAAGCAGCAGCGCCAAAGACCAACGAGGAAATCTCTACCTCCGTCTCCTCGGGCAGGATAATTTGGTTCACCTCGGGGTCATTCAATGCCGTCTCGATGGCAGCAGCCAAAGCGGCGGGTTCGGAGATAGAGCTTAAATCGGCCACACCATATTCGCCGGTCGAACCATTGAACTCGTCGGGTTTCACCTCGTAGATAATGTTCTTAATCTTGTTTTGGTTCAGGTCGAAGGCGGGCAGCTGAACGCTCTTGGCACCCTCTGCAAAGGTGAAGGTCACCGTCAGGTCGTTCTCGGCAAACTGCGTCGCGGGAAGCGCTACATAGAAGGACTGCTCCGTTGAGTTGATCGTCGCGTCGATATCCTTCAAAACAACCTCCTTCGAGCCGTTGGCATCAACCACGGCAGCACCATCAGCTGCCAGGTCAATCGTCACCTGGCCGGCCAGTGCATTGGCAGCCGACTCCAACTTAATCGATTGCAGCGTGTACTCATCGGGAAGCGTAGCGTCCATCTTCACCTTGAAGCGAAGCAGCGCACCGGCATTCGTGAACGAGAAGTTCCGGTCGGTGGTCTTGGCTACCATCAGGGCGTTGGCCAGGCTGACCTTCGTGGCGTTGTACACCTGCTCGGCTTGCAGCGTCGTGGTAATCTTGTCACCGCTCAGCGTAGCAGCAGCGTCGTAGGGATAGAGGGCATAGTTGGCCGAAATCTTCGTGGCATCCGTGCCCGTGTAGCCCTCGTAGGTGAAGGTGGCATTGCGCTTCGTGGCGTCGAGGCTCTTGATGCCATACTGACGGTTGTGAGCCGTCTTGGTGAAGACGGTCAGCTTGTCCTCGTTCTCCCACAGCACGGCCGTGCCGTCGAGAACCGTACGACCATCGGTGCTGATCGTAGCCGTGAAATCTTCCGATGCAACGGGAGCCGGAGCCACCCGCGCATCATCCGTCGAACATGCGGCGCAGAAGAGCAGTGCCGCAATTGCAGACAAATAGATTCGATTCATAGTTTGTTTTGTTTGAAAAAATGTGAATAATGTGTGTATTGAAATATTTTCGAATTTCCATTAACCGATGACGATGTTGTCACCATCCTCCTCGTAGTCCGGAAGTGGCGAACCGGCAAACCCCTGCTCGGCCCAAAAGGCAAACTCCTCGATTGCGGGAGCCGTGTAATGCATCTTCATGGTTAAACAAGTGTATTGATTACTCTTCGTCGAAGTTGGGGGTCTCACCGGTAAAATCATCCGAGGGGGAGACAGCGAATCCGGCTTCAATGGTGACCTCGATCAAGGCGAATGAGGGTGTGATGTAATGCGCTTTCTTCTTCATTTTTTTATTGGATTTTGGGTGGCCGACGGCCAAAACGAACGATACGAACTCCGCACACCTATGGTGGCGAAGCCCGTATCATGTCTATCAGATAGGTGATTTTAGAAAATACCCCCCCCCGAAATTTTCAACAAAGCGCTGATAATCACCGCTTTCAATGTGGCGACCCGCAGCCCGATGTCTGTTGTTCGTGAAGGTGTTCTGTGGCATTTTCT
>CAZTCM010000004.1:2827-26171 GCA_964612285.1 uncultured Alistipes sp. | reverse complement strand
AAAAAGAGGAGCAGCAAGGGTGCCGTCGGCGTGGAGAGAAGCGGAAAACAAAGAGAGCCGTCATCGCGAGAGCCGTAAGGCTCGTGGCGATCTAAAAAAGAGCACGACCCTTCCTGCACATGTGCAGATTGCCACGCACCTCGGCAGGTCGCTCGTAATGACGTAACAGACAAGGAGCAGAAGAGTGAGATGGATGGGAATAATAAGAATAATGGGGGGCTCCCACAATTCTTACAACTCCCACCAAGCACAAAAGAACAACAAACATAAACAAACACCTTTTTTAACTTAACTTAATTAATTATTAGCCTATGAAAAAGATGACATTGAAAATGAGGCTCTTGGGAGGGCTCGTCATCGTGTCGATGGCCTTGGCGGCAGGTTCCTGCGCCCAGGGTGCCGATTGTGATGAGGTCTTTGAGAGCACCGTTCGCAACACGCAGATGGTTTCACCCGCTGCGGACGACGTCAAGTTGGAGGTTGTGAATGTCGAGTACATGAAGGTTTCGTGGCCTGTCGTCAAGGGTGCCGGTGGCTATCAGTGCCTTGTGCAAAACATCAACGACGAAGCCAATCCTGTGACGGTTGTCGATGATGTAATGGATGATAGCTCATTCGAGTTCAAGCTGAGCGACGACACGCGCTATGCCATCAGCATCCAGACGCTCGGCAACGAGAAGCTGAATAACAAGGATGCTACAACCACGACCGAGAAAGTCTATTTCTTCGGTGTGGAAGGTATGCTTGTTCCCGCTTCTGCCGGTGATATCGGTGCACACATTGCCGGTGTGATTGCCGAGCAAGCTGATGCTTGGGCTGCAGCTCGAGCCGAGGATCCCAACTTCGAGATCGCTTTTGACCTCGAGCCGGGTGGCCAATACACGATGGATACCGAGTTCGATGCCGGTTTGCAGTCGATTCGTATTCGCACGCTGACCCCCGATAACCGTGCTACGGTGAATGTGACGAAGTCGTTCAAATTTAAGGCCGGTCTGCGCCTAGAAAACCTGAACCTCGACTGCTCGTCGTTCACCACCAAAGGTCTTGTTTGCGTGGGTAACGATTTAGGCGATGAGTTACTGGTCGATCACTACGGTTTCGTGCGCGAGGGTAGTCTGATTACCGGTTTCTATTACATCAACAAGTTGGTTATTTTTAACAACTGCTGGATTAAGAATTTGCAGAACAGCTTGATCTATGACAACAATCAAGTAGCAATTGCATTGAACGATTTCCGCGTTATCAACAGCATCGTTCAGATGAACTACGAAAGTAGCAATGCATTGATACACTTCAAAGATAAAGGTCGTGTAATCAAAAATCTGACCATTGAGAATAGTACATTCTACAATTTGATGGAAAATGGTAGCGCCTATTTCATCCGTTACAATAACTCATCTAACAGTACTCCTTCCAAATGCTTTGGCGCGGGTGCAACCTGCGATCATATCATCAACAACAGTACATTTATTAGAACCTTTACGGGAAAAGATTTCGCAAACAATTTCCAAAATACGGGAGAGTTGCATATCAGTGTAACCAACAGTGTTTTCTACGATGTGTACCGTCTGTATCAATATTTGCAGAGCAATGTAACCACTTACACGAAGAACAACACAATGTGGTATGTAGTGACTTCGCCGCAAAGCCACGATACGGGTGGCCGTAATGATAAATTGGGTAATCCGTTTACAACTTTGGAGGATCCCGGTTTCACGGCTCCGATGACAGCGCTTGATTTCTCGCAACCCAATGGCGGTTTGAATCTCAAGCCGACGGGAGCGATTTCATCAAATGGAGGTGACCCGCGTTGGAGAAACTAATTTGTTACCTTATAAATATAAGCAACAATGAAGAAAATATATAGTATTTGTCTGTGCATGGCAGCGATGCTTCTGTCGTTGACAGCCATGGCACAGCAGACGGTCAAAGGTACCGTCGTAGACGAGGCCGGTCAGCCGGTAATCGGCGCCACGGTCATCGTGAAGGGGACGAATCAGGGTACGACGAGCGGCGTAGACGGCTCGTTCCAGATTGTTGTGCCGCAGCAGGGTGAGTTGCAGATCTCCTATCTGGGCTACATCACCGAAAATGTAACCGATCTGAGCAAGACCAACATCGTGCTCAAAGAGGACCGTCAGAACATCGAAGAGGTGGTCGTAGTGGGTTATGGCTCGCAGAAGAAGGCACACCTCACCGGTTCGGTGGCTACGGTACAGGTTTCGGAGGTGGCTGATGCCGTAGGCGGCGACCTTGCCACGGCACTGGCCGGTATGATGAACGGTGTATCGGTATCGGGTGGTGATGCCCTCCCGGGTGACCGAGCCAAAATCTACATCCGTGATGCCAATTCGCTGGGCGACATCGGCTCGTCGGCTCAGGAGCCGCTCTACGTCATTGACGGCTACATGTATCCGACCGACGTGACGATGGGCAACGTGTCGACCAACCTCGGTGCCGAGACCTTCTCGAACCTCGATCCCTCGATGATTGAGTCGATTTCGGTGTTGAAGGATGCCTCGGCTGCCGTGTATGGTGCTCGTGCAGCAAACGGTGTTGTCCTGGTGACGACGAAGCGTGGTAAGGTGGGTGCTCCCCAGGTATCGTACAGCGCATCGATTGGTGTAGCTGACGTGATCAAGCATGCTGAGATGCTGAATGCCTATCAGTATGGTCGCCTGTACAACATCATGAAGACGGCGAACCCCAAATCGCAGAGCGTCAATCTCAACACGACAACCGACCTCTTCCAACTTGACGAGTTGGAGGCCATGAAGAGTCTGGATTACAACCTCCTCGACGAGTATTGGTCGGCTGCCGTAAAGCAAAAGCACAGCCTCAATGTGACGGGTGCTACGGAGAAGGTAAACTACTTCGCCGGCATTTCCTACTTCGACCAGGATGGTAACATGGGCAGCTTCTCCTACAACCGTTGGAACTATCGCGCCGGTGTGGATGTGAAGTTCACGAATTGGTTGAAGGGTGGTCTTTCGGTGACGGGTGACTACGGTGAGAAGAACTCGGCCCTGGTGAAAATCGGTGGTTCGAATCAGCGCAACGACTACAACATGCTCTTGATGCGTCCGCGCTACATTCCCGAGTATGTAACGGTGATGGAGGAGAGCGGCAACTATGCAACCTATCCGGTGGCTCCCTATGGCGTATCGAATTCGAAGGTGGACAACAACCAGCTCTACCACTACGGGTTGATGCAGAATCAGGGTGACCGTTCGGAGAACATGTCGTCGAATCTGAACATCTCGGCCAACCTGGCTGTTGATTTCGAGCAACTGTGGAAGCCGTTGAAGGGCTTGACTGCTCGCGTGAACTACTCGAAGAGCATCGTGACGGATAAGACCAATCAGGCTACGTCGGGCTTCTCGATCTATCGCATGGTAAATCGCTTTGGTTCGGGTCAGCACCTCTACACGCCGACGGCCGGTGACAATGCTGCCGACTACCTCGTGCAGAGCAACTTCGTGGAGGAGAAATACACGAATGGTAACAACGGTACCGGTGCAGCCTTCTTGTCGCGCTCGATGGACCGTGCCGACAGCTACCAGCTCAACTTCCAGGTGAACTACGCTCGCGACTTCGGCAAGCACTCGGTGGGTGCGATGTTTAACATCGAGAAGTCGGAGACCGAGTCGGAGTACCTCATAGGTTCGGTAAGTGACCCCTACGACTTTACGACAGGTCAGTCGACGACCGCTTATGGCGATCAAGCTACGCAGTTCAAGCGCAGCGAGGCCGGTTCGCTCTCGTATCTGGGTCGTATCAACTACGCTTATGCCGACAAATACCTCGTGGAGGCGTTGGTGCGTATCGACTCGTCGACGAAGTTCTCGCCCGATAACTATTGGGGCTACTTCCCCTCGGTATCGCTCGGTTGGGTAGTATCGAAAGAGGGTTGGTTTGCCGACAATGTGAAGTGGGTAGATTTCCTCAAACTGCGTGGTTCGTTCGGTTTGACCGGTCGTGATAACCTCACCCCGTGGCAGTGGATGCAGTCCTATTCGGCCACCGAAGGCACGAAGAAGGGTCCGGTATTCGGTACCGGTACAACCAACAGCACCCAGACGCACTTGACGCTGAACAAGGATATTTCGGCTTTGAACCCCGATGCACACTGGGATAAGTCGTACAAGATGAATATCGGTGTTGATTGGAATGTGTTGAACAACCGCCTCGGGTTCGTCATCGAGGGTTACAAGGAGTGGAATCGTGAGATGCTCATGCGCCTCAATCAGGAGATTCCGGGTACGGTAGGTTCGGGTTCGGCCGCCTACAACTACGGTGAGATGGACAGCTGGGGTATCGAGTTTGCTGCCAATTGGAGCGACCGCATCGGCAAGGATTTCAAATATAAGATCGGCATCAACACGGGCTATTCGGACAACAAAGTGTTGGCAATGGACTGGGTTGTTGATGAGAACTACTACAAGGCTGTACATCCGGGTCAGCGTTCGGACGTAGGTTCGTGGGGCTTGCAGTGCATGGGTATGTTCCGCAGCTATCAGGAGATTAACGAGTACTTTGAGAAGTACGGTATTTCCTCCTATTTCGACAAATCGCAAGATCAGGTACATCCGGGTATGCTGATTTACAAGGATGTTCGAGGTACCTATGACAAGACGACCAAGACCTATGGTGCTCCCGACGGTATTGTGGATGAGTACGACGAGGTGCGCCTTGCAAATCGCGCCAATCCCTACGGCTTGACCGTAAACCTTGGTGCCGAGTGGAAGGGCTTGTCGCTCAACGCGCAGATTTCGGCTTCGTGGGGTGGTTACTCGTTTGTGCCGACCGATGCACGCGAGACCGACAATATGGAGGCATTCAGCATGCCGTCGTTCTGGAATCCGGACAATGTCTTTGTATACCAAGACATCTACGACGTAAACGGCAATCTGCTTGTAGCACAGAACCTCAACGGTTCGATGCCAAACCCGGCATTTGATGTCAACTCGTTGACTTCGTCGTTCTGGCGTGTGAGCGGCACGCGCGTACAGCTGCGCCGCTTGACGCTGGCCTACACGTTGCCGAAGAGTTGGTTGAAACCCATCGGCATCTCGTCGGTACGTTTCAACATCACGGGTACGAACCTCTTCAGCTTCTACAACCCCTATCCCGACAACTATATGGATCCGCTGACGGGCTCGTATGGCAACTATCCGACCCTGCGCAACATCACGCTCGGTGTCAATGTATCATTCTAACGGAAAACAACGATGATGAAAAAGATAATGAATATCAAGACGGTCGCTCTCGGATTTGCTGCTGCTGCGATGGGGCTTGCCTCGTGTAGCGATGCATTCTTGGAGGAGAAGAAGGACCTGAACCTCGTGACCCCTGCCATCTACGACAATTATGAGGGTGCCGAGGGTCGTGTAAATGACCTCTATGCTTGGTCGCTCGACGGTGCTATGTCGCTTGACAACACGGTGAAGGGCCTCAACTATGGCGGTGACGATGATTTGGCGAAATCGACTGAAGAGTATGCCAATGGTACGACCAACTACATCAATCCTCAGGTCAACATGAATACGGTAACTTACACCGGTGCAGAGTTGGGGTATGACTATTTCCACAACCAATCGGCCAATATTCAGGTGTCGATTTGGGGCCGTATTCGTAACATCAACGATGTAATCGAGGGTATTGCGAATGGTTCGTTGAGCCAGGAGGAGAAGAATGCGCTGGCCGGTCAAGCCTATTTCTGGCGTGCTTGGGCCTACTACCAGCTCTTCAAGTGGTATGGTGGTGTGCCCATCGTAGACCATGTGCAGGATGCAATTCCGGGCGTAGAGGGCAAGCCTCGTTCGTCGGCTAAGGAGGTTTTCGAGTTTATTTGCGATGACCTCGACAAGGCTGCTACGATGTTGGAGGATGCTACGTTGTCCGGTGGTTGGTACAATGTTGATGACTGGGGTCGCGTGACGACCGCTTCGGCGTTGGCGCTCAAAGGTCGCGTGATGAATCTCTGGGCCAGCCCGCTGTTCAACCGCGCAAATGACACGGATCGTTGGGAGGCTGCCTACCAGTTTATTGGTGAGTCGATTGCGAAAATCAAGGCTTGCGGCCATCATCTGGTAGACGCTACGACGGAGAATGCCAAATCGTGGGGTGGTATGTTTGCCACGACCATGCGTAATCCCGAAGCTGTCATGGTACAGCTCTACAACACCATCGATGGTTCGACCGAGGCCGGTGAGGCCAAAGTGCTGAACAACGATTGGGAGGATTTGATTCGTCCTGCCAATACGCATGGTGCCGGTGGTAAAGAGCCGTCGAAGACGATGATTGACCTCTTCCCGATGGCAGACGGTAAGGTTCCTTCGGAGGCGTCGAATTATACGGTGATCAATGGTGGCGTGGATTCGCAGTATGAGTACGACACCAACTGCCCGTGGATGAATCGCGATCCGCGTTTCTACCGCACTTTTGCCTTCCCGGGCGTGCGTTGGACCTTTGCCGGTAATCCGGCTGCCACGAATGCCGATTATTGGCAGAATGGCGACAGCTACGAATTGTGGAGCTATGTGTGGTATTTGAAAGATGACGCCAACAAACGCACAAGCGACATCAATTCGTCGAACCACGGTCCTGATGGTTTGAATGGCAAGGCCAAAGGTTTCTATATCCGCAAGCGTTCGTGCGACGAGTCTTCGACGGAGACCAACTATGTTTATAGTGCGGGCTTCGACCGTTCGGCAGCCCCCTTCATGGAGATTCGCTATGCCGAGGTGGTGCTGAACTATGCTGAGGCTGCTGCCGGTGCCGGTCAATTGGGCGTTGCAGCCGAGCAGCTGCGTGCGTTGCGTCAGCGCGTAGGTTACACGGGTGACTGCGGTATTGCCGACTTTGCCGATAAGAATACGGCCATGGCAGCTGTCCTCTACGAACGTATGATTGAGCTCGCTTACGAGGGCAAGCGTTTCGACGACGTGCGTCGTTGGATGCTGTATGATGGCGGTGAGAATGTCACCACGGTCGAGGGTGCTCCTTCGACATGGGCTCCTACCGGCTGGTCCAACAACACCTGCGATTGGTTGGGTATTCAGAAACTCAATGGCCAGACGCGCCAAAAGTATGAGTTCTATGTCAATTTCACGGGTGACCCCAACCTTGGTATTGGTATTGGTTTGAACGACAATACCAAGCAGGCTGACCCGCTGACGATGGCCGAGCCCGAATATGATGCAGATGGAAATTTGACCAATGCTGAATATATTGCTGACCCGCGTCCGGCCGGTATCGACATCAATACAGCCACCCCCGAGCAGTGGGCTACGTTGAAAGCTTGGTGTGACAAATACCTGGTTTGCAAGAGCTATCGTTCGGAGTACAACAGCAATCTGGGAATCGATGACTACATCGACTTCAAGCCGCACTACTATTTCCTTGGTTTGCGCCCGGGTGCTCAGAACAACAACACGGCTCTGCCGCAGACGATTGGTTGGCAGAACAACCAAAAGGCCGGTGCCAACGGCACCTTCGACCCGCTGGCTGAGTAGTTCCTGCGGTTGAAGGATTCAACCTGAAACGAGAGCCGTCCGAAATTCGGGCGGCTCTTTTTGTCGGTTCACCGCAACAAATGGTCGTTTGGCCCCAAAAATTTGGGTGGCTCTGGATTTTTAGATTATCTTTGTATCGCTCTCGAAGCCTTTTTGTGCGAAAAGAACAAAAATAAAAATAAACGCCTATGAACCGAAAATTGATGTTAGCAGCCGTAGCGCTGCTTGTTGCCGTGCACGCCTCGGCACAATACCCCAACCTGACCGGCGAAGCCCGGGCTGTGGCGGGGAAAGTGCTGGGCGAAGCACGCCGCCACTCCGACGAGGCGTGGCAGAAAGCGCTGCCCATCGTGCAGCAGGAGGCCCGTGAGGGCCGTCCCTATGCGCCCTGGGCACACCGCCCCTACGACCTGTTGCAAGCCGAAATTCCTGCCTTCCCGGGTGCCGAGGGAGGTGGCATGTATACGGCAGGTGGTCGTGGTGGCAAGGTGTTGGTTGTCACGAACCTCAACGACAGCGGTGAGGGATCGTTCCGTTGGGCTTGTGAGCAGGGTGGTGCCCGCATCGTAGTCTTCAATGTGGCCGGCATCATCCGCCTCGAAACCCCGATTGTCGTACGTGCACCTTATATTACAATCGCCGGACAAACAGCGCCGGGCGACGGAGTCTGCATCGCCGGTCAATCGTTCCAGGTCGATACGCACGACGTGATTATTCGCCACATGCGCTTCCGCCGTGGTGAGACGATGGTGTGGCATCGCGAGGATTCGTTTGGCGGCAACCCCGTCGGCAACATCATGATTGACCACTGCTCCTGCTCGTGGGGGCTTGACGAGAACATCTCCTTCTATCGTCACATGTACGACCCGAGCGAGGGGCAGTATGAGGCGCGCGTGGAGAAGTATCCGACCGTGAATGTCACGATTCAGAACACCATCTCGGCCAAGGCGCTCGATACCTACAACCACGCCTTCGGCTCGACGCTCGGTGGCGAGAATGCTTCGTTTATGCGCAATTTGTGGGCCTCAAACAGCGGCCGCAACCCTTCGGTGGGTTGGAACGGAGTCTTCAACTTCGTGAACAACGTACTCTTCAATTGGCACAATCGCTCGGTCGATGGTGGCGACTATACGGCGATGTTCAACATGATTAACAACTACTACAAGCCGGGTCCTGCCACGCCGAAAAACAGTCCGGTGGGCCACCGCATCCTCAAACCAGAGGCGGGTCGCTCGAAGCACAGCTACAAGCAGTACGGCCGCGTCTATGCCGAGGGCAACATTGTGGAGGGCTATCCCGAGATTTCGGCCGACAACTGGCAGGGAGGCATCCAAATCGAGGGACAACGCAACACGGAGGGCTATACCGAGCAGATGCGTATGACACGCCCCTTTGCAATGCCCTACCTGCGCATCATGTCGGCTATGGAGGCCTATGACTTTGTGGTGCGCAATGCCGGAGCCAATCTGCCCCGCCGTGATGCCGTCGACGAGTTGGTAGTGAAGGAGGTCGTGACGGGCGAGATTTACTACGACAAGAAGGCGGCGAAATACCAGGGTGACACCTGGGGGCTGCACGAGAAGTCGCAGGCCGAGGATGGGTCGTTCCGCTATCGTCGTCTGGGGGCCGAGGGCTACAAGCTCGGCATCATCTCCGACCCGCGCCAGATGGGTGGCTACCCCGAGTACAAGGGCGAGCCGCGCCAAGATACGGATGGTGACGGCATGCCCGATGCGTGGGAGAAGCAAAACGGTCTGAATCCGAACGATGCTTCGGATGCCAACGGCGACTGCACGGGTGATGGCTACACGAATATCGAGAAGTATATCAACGGCATCCCGACTACGGTACGCATTGATTGGCGCAATCTGAACAACAACTACGACACGTTGGCGGCCAACGGAGGTGTGATGTAACCGAAACCGAATAAAGGAGAGAAAAGGATGAAAAAGATGGCATGGTCGCTGCTGCTGGCAGTGATGACATGGAGCGCCTCGGCCGTAGAGTTGAAGAGCGAGGGCCGCGAGAAGGGGTATGTCGAGACGATTTTGGCCCGCTCGCAGAAGATTGTCGATAAGTTGGCGATTGCGGATGCGGCCGTGGCCGAGGATGTACGCAACATCATCGCCAATCGCTATTTCGAGCTCAACGATATTTACGAGGTGCGCGATGCCCGCCTGGCGGCTGTCAAGGAGCAGGGGCTGACGGGCGAGGCGAAGCAGCAGGCACAGGATTTTGCCCGCTACGAGTGCGACAGCAAGCTCTATCGCTCGCACTTTGCCTTTCCGGCGGCGTTGTCGCTCTATCTTACCGATGAGCAGGTGACGGCAGTCATGGACGGGATGACCTTCGGGGTGGTGAAGGTGACCTACGATTCGCACCTCGACATGATTCCGTCGCTCACAGAGGAGGAGAAGGCGCAGATTCGTGTGTGGTTGGAGGAGGCCCGCGAGTTGGCGGTTGATGCCGAGAGCTCGAAGAAGAAACACGAGGTTTTCGGCAAATATAAGGGGCGCATCAACAACTATTTGGCCAAGCGTGGTTACGACTTAAAGGCCGAGCGCGAAGCGTGGTATAAACGTATTGAGGAGCGCAAGCAGAAGGCCCAATAGCGAGATAGATACCTTTGGGTCTGAAAATCCCGCTTGTTATACGACGCTTGAAGAGAGCAAGAGGTTGTCCGACATACTTGTCGGGTAACCTCTCGTTTTTTTGGTACGAACACGATGAACACCTGCCTGTTGCGGCCCCTTGTTAATTTCCGGTGGAGCAGGGGAGATTTAAAATTAGGTCGATAATGGCACCCACGACGTCACCGCAAGAGCCGTAGGGCTCGTGGCGGTCTAAAAAAGCACCACGGCGGTCATTGCATCAGTGCAGATTGCCACACTCTCTGCGTTCGCTCGCAATGATGTTTTCGGCAACTTGTTCATTTTGATGCAAAAAGCGACGCCTTTTGCGTCACCCCCCCCCACCTCTGCCATCAAACAAAAAACCGCGCCAGACATTCATCTGACGCGGTTTGTGCCCAGGACAAGACTCGAACTTGCACGAACTAATGTTCACTACCCCCTCAAAGTAGCGTGTCTACCAATTTCACCACCTGGGCGCACGCAATCGGTCGTTTCCGACCTTTCGGGAGTGCAAATATAGGCACTATTTTGCTTTTCACAAAATTTTTTCCTCTTTTTTCGCGCTTTCCCCCCTTTTTCACTCCACATCACACTCTGAGTAGGCGTAAAACAAAAGGCCTGCCCAACGCATCGGTCGGGCAGGCCCTTCGGTGTTAAAACGGAGAACTGTTAAAGGCTGTTCAAGAATTCCGCAATCTCATCCATACGACTGTTGATGATGTAGGTGTACTCACCGTGCCCCTTTTCCTCCAAGGTTTTGAAGTCACAGCGAACCCCCAGTTCCTTCAAGCGTTCAGCAATTTTTACCGAATAGTCGTAATTAACCAACTCATCCTTCGTGCCGTGGTAAATCAGTGTCGGGGGCGCCGACTGAATCTTCGACGGATCGGCCACGCCGCCCCACAAATCCACCACCGCGTGAATCGGGCATGCTGTTTGCCCCGAGAGGTAGGCCAAATCGAGCACCGTGATAGCACCGGCCGAGCCACCCGCTACCGCTACACGCGAAGTGTTGAATTGATAATTGTTCGCATGTGTTTTAATCCAATCGAGAGCCACGGCTGCATCCTCCGAAGCTTTGTCGATGGCATTCTGCAAATCTGGGCTAAACGCACCCGAAGCAGGCAGACCATTCTTCATCTCCTCCGAGCAAGATGTATTCGAATCATTATCATGCTTTAACCCCAGGTAGTAGTTGATCGAGACGGCTGCAAAACCTCGTTCGGCCATGGCCATGCAAATCTGGGCATTGGAACCACCATCACTCTTCGTGGAGTCATATTTGTCACCGCCACTAAAACCTCCGCCATGCACAAAGAGGAAGACGGGCCACCCCCCCTCGGGCACCACTTTGGTTGCAGCCGGCAGGTAGAGGTCGAGCTGGCGATCCGATGTGCTGCCTACGGTAACGCCTTCGCGCGTCGTGCCATAGCGAATATTCGGCTCCATGGAGGGTATCTCGGAGGCGTCTTTGGCAATCACCTTGATGGCACGACCATAGTATTTGTTCGAATTTTTCGTCGAGTTAGATCCTTGATATGCACCAAACTGCACATAAAGAGCTTTTGTCGTCGTGCTATGCTCCGAGCTTGCCCAATAACGATCTCCGTAGCTGGTGTTAGGATCGGCATAATTCATAGCATCCCCTCCGGCTGCACACAACAATGCATCGAAAGCCAATTGTGCCTTGCGTTCTGCAATCGGGAAATCATCTGCGGCAGGATATGGACCGGGGCTACTACTTGAACCCGCCTTCGCCTGAATATTCGAAGTGGTTGCTACGCCGTGATAAGCCGCACAAAGAGCCTGCACCTCCGTATAAGCCGGCCAATACCATCCGTCACCCAAACCTGCACAGAAATCGAGCATCGGCATCGTGATGTTGTTTGTCGTCGCAAATGTGGACAGCGTCTCGGTATTTGTGGCACCATTATTTTTGTCTGAGACACCCGTTGCATCCGTTGCAGAGGCCCAATAGTCCGCATCCATGCGCTTTGCGCTGACCACACGACGTTCCGTAGTTGCATCGCTATAAACAACTCCTACCGCCTGTCCGTTCTCGTAATAAATCGAACCGGCATTGACCATATCGGCATCCGACAATGCCACCGAGAATTTGGCAATACGACCCGATTTGAGCGCACGATTGTCACCCAACGCGAGCTTCTTGACCCATACATTGCCGTTGGCCGCAACTGCCGTCACCCACAGCGAAGTGTTCGACAAATCGGTCGGGGCTGCCGCAAACCAAATCGACGAAGCCGACTGCACGTTCAACACAATGGAGAACTCCAAGCCACTCGTATTTCGGGTAATTTCTCCGGTTTCGGTATCGCAGAAGAACTTACCTGCAATAGGCTGCGACGAGGTGATTCGCACCAACGTAACGGCATCCTCCTCAGTCAGTCCCGTCAACGACAACAGACCGTAGGCCGCCACATGCTTAAACTGCATCGTGAGACTCTCGGGCAGTGTCGTTACCGGCTCGCTCTTGGCAAAAATCAGCTGTGCCAAGGGGTCGCAGGAGCCGTTGTGCTCACCGGCAGGTGCAACGGGCGACTGCGTAGCAGGAATATCAAGACGCATCAATGCGGGAGTTGTGCTCTTGTCATTAGTTTCGCTCCAACAAGAACCCGGACAGACAGCATAAAACTCATAGCTCCCCGAACCATCGTCGGCCACACTGATATTAAACGAGGTAGTAGCGCCCTCACCCTTCACACGCGGATTATTACCCGTCGAGGGGTCTTTCAGCATTTCGCGCTTACCATCCTTAAAACGAAGGTTCATATTGACCTTGATTGACTCGCCTTTCTTCTCAGCATTTTTTTTCCAGAATACGGGGTAGGTTGCCCCCTCATCGGTCGAGGGGCCAAAGACGGTACGCGCACCATCTCCCGTTGCAACAATCTCGATGCATTTCCCTGCATCACCGACTGCACCCAACTCCTCCACCTCCTGCTTCGTGCAGGCCGATGCCATCGCCACGCCGGCAACGAGCATCCACCATTTCATTCGTTTCATGGCTGATTCTTGGTTTAATAATCGCCCCATTTATCTACCTGACCATCCTCGATAGTACCTTCACCCGAGGTGGTAAATCCCTGCTCTACGGCAACGTCGAGCACATGCAGCATCGGAGTCTCATACTCCGCTGCGTTCCAAATCTGTTGGTTCATAGGGTTGATTGGTTAGTAGGTTCTGTTTTGTTTACACGCGCTTTATTGGCGACGGATGAAGGCATCGATTTCGTCGCATCGCTTGGTTGCAATATGGACATATTGGGCATGGCCCTTCCCCTCCAAGATGTGCATCTCGACCGGCACCCCCAGCTCCTTCAAGCGTTTCTCGAAAGCGTAGGCATAGTTGACATGAATCAACGCATCCTGGTCGCCGTGGTAAATCAGCATCGGCGGAGCCGGCGCCTCGATTTTCGACGGCGCGGCCGCAGCACCCCACAGATTCACCACCGCGTGAATCGGCAACACCTGCTGTCCCGAGAAGTAGGCGAGTTGGAGCACGGTGATTGCTCCTGCCGAGCCGCCACACACCGTGAGGCAGTCGGTATTGAGCGAGAAACGCTTGGCGTTCTTCTTCACCCATTCGAGGGCCAGTGCCGCGTCGTTCGAGGCATTGTGTGCCGCCTGATGTACCAGCGGATGGAACAGCCCCGTCTTCGGCAGGCCGTTCTTCATCTCGCTCGAACAGGAGACGCCCTTCACCTTTTTGTATTTCATCGTCAGGTAGTAGTTGATCGAGACCACGGCATAGCCACGCTCGGCCATCGAGCGGCACACGCGGTCGTAACCCAGCTTGGCGCTGCTCTTGTTGCCACCCGAGAACCCTCCTCCATGGACAAAGAAGAAGACCGGATAACCCTCCTGTGGCGCCTTCGAAGTCGGAATATAGAGGTCGAGGATGCGGTCCGAAGCCGTGTCGCTCTTCTCCACCCCTTCGGGGCGGTTGCCATAGCGAATATCGACATATATCGTGAAGAGGTCCGACCCCGTGTCAAAGGTCTTCAATTTCTCCTTGCCGCGCTTGGCAGCCACGGCCTCTGCGCCCGACCCTAAGAGGGCCAGCAGCAGGACAAATGCGGTAAAAATGCGTTTCATCATCGGTTTTTATTCGTTCAAGTAGCACTGTACGGCCTTCGCTTCCATCGTTACGGTTGCCTCGGCCGCCTTTTCGCGGAAATAGTTGTCATAACTCTTGTCGAGCAGCGAAGCACGAATCGGTCGGATGTCGTACTCGAAGCCATATTTCAGCCAACTCGGCTGCTGCACCTCGTCGTAGTGGCGACGCAGCTCCGGCATCTTCGCGTGGAGCACATCCTGCCCCATGCGCTTGCGCAACTCCTCTTGTGCGCCGGCATAGAAGAACTCCCAGAAGGGCTCGACCTCAAAGCGGTGCGGACCAAACCACATCACCTCCTCTTTGTCGGTCGCCCGACGGAAGTCGTTCTCCTGCGTGCGCAGACGCTCGACGTCGAGGGCCGCCGTGGCCTCCAACATGCCGCGTGCCGCCATCTCGGCAAGTTGCACCTTCATCAGCACGACGCGCTCCAAGGCCTCCTCGTAGTGCGCTTTGCGGCTCTTCTTACCCTGCTTGGCGCCATACATCCACCGACAATCGGCCAGCGCGCGCTCCAACTCGAAGCGGTAAATCGGCGCCCCATTGACGCGGCCCACCACCTCGTCAAGCGGCGTTGCCGGCTCGAAGAGCGTCACGCGGTTACCCACCACCTCGTCAAGCGGCGTGGTTTTAAGGAATCCGCGGTGGAAGCGCTTGAACTCCTTCAACGCTACCTCCCCCGAGGCAACCCCTCTTTTGAGCGGAGCTCCGAGGAAGAGGTTATCGCTGATTTTCTCCTTCGACCCCTCGGCCACAGGACCTTTGTAGGGCGATTCGTAGTTCATCATCGGGCTGGCATTGTAGACCACGTTGCCCGTCAGCGAGTAGTGCTCGTGCAGGTTTTTGCGATTGACGCGATAGAAGAAGGGCTTCACGGTCGGCCCCGCATAGAAGAGGTTGCGATAGACGTCTACCTCTTTGAAGCGGTAGTTGAAGTAGACCAAATAGCCGTGGTCGTCCTCGCTCACATTGTCATAGACCTCGATGTCGTCATCGGGCGCACCCGTGCAGAACCACACCAGACCATGAGCATTGTCGTGGCTGTAACTGTACCGCCACGTCGACCCCGGGCTGTTGAGGTCGGGGTCGTAGAACGAACCATCGTGGTGGGGCGAGCGGTTGCGGAAGCCCTCGTTGTATTGGAAGAGCGTTCCACGCACGTTGCGCGAGAAAATCGTGTTGCCGCCATGCTCCATCGTCGAGGTGCAGAAGCAGGTGTTGTGCTCGACCACACCCCCCTCGGTCATGCGGATAATCATCGCATTCTTCGAGATGTGGTGAATCACATTGTCGCGAATCACGACATTGGTGAACATGCTCTGCTGCCACTTTGCATCACCCGGGTAGTAGGCCGTTTCGAACACCTCGTTGTTGAGCACGATGCCCTGATTCTCGATGTGGTGGATGTGGCAACGCTCGACGCGCAGGTCGTCGTAGCGCGTCGCCTTCATCTTGTCGTGGGTGATGATAAACTCGACACCGGCCGTACGCTTCTCCTTGCGGCCCTGCCCCACGATGCCTTTGATGTGGTGAATCTCCATGTCGAGGACGTGGATACCCTGCAACAAGCCTGCATTGGCCCCCTTCACCTCGACACCGCGACGGTCACCGGCCTGATCGGCCCAGTTCGTCAGTTCGAGGTTGGAGATGACCCACCACGATTGATTTTTGAGTGAGATGACACCACCGCCGACAAACCCCTGCCCGACGATGAGCGGACGCGGGCCCTCGCCATAGGCCGAGATGACAATGGGTGCCCCCTTGCGACCCGAACCCTGCGGACGTACGGCATCGTAGGCCTCCCACACCGCCCCACGGCAGAAGAGAATCGAGTCACCCGCGGCAAAGGTCGTGGCCGACACCTTGTCGATCGAGCGCCACGCCTTTTGGGGCGTGGTGCCGGCATTGCTATCCTTGCCCGTGCGGGCATCGATGTAGTAGTTTGTTGCCGTGGCTACCCCACCCATCAGGGTGAGGAGCCCGGCCAACAGCAGTCGTTTCATCCGATTCATCAAACAGATTTTTATTGTACGTTAATCGTGACAGGATCGGGAATCATACCGTCAAGGTAGTCCATCACCTTCAATTTGAACGAATCCTCGCCCTCTGCCACGCGGACATACTTCACAAAGCCGCGCTGGAGCTCTTCGTAGGTGAACTTCTGGTTCTTCTGCACGGGGATGCCATAGAGTGTCAGTACACCGTTGACGGGCACCTCGGAGAGAACAAGCAGAATATTCTGTGGCGAGTAGTCATATCCACCTGCATCGGCCGGTGCATCGATGCGCAAAACATCGGTGGTCAGCGTTGTAGTATAGCTCGTTGTTACCAGCGGATTGACCGCACCGACGGTCAAAGCCGAAAGAACCGGACCTACCAACAGAATGTAAGGAGGATCCTTGCGCTTATCTTTATCCTTGATTTGAATCTCGGCACCCGAGGTATTAACGATATCGCTCGTGTTATACAACACATAATCGACCGCCGTATCGCCGGCTGCATAGTGGTCAAGAATAGATCCTGTAATATCCACCTTCAACTCCATCGAAGCACTTGTCGACGGAAGCGGCGAAGGGGATGTGAAGGTAGTCTCTCCGGCCAATGCTGCCCGCAGCTTGGTATGAGATAGCGACCCGACAACCGACGCCCATGTTGCCGTCTTCTCTTCCCAAGAGCCCTTGACTGCATCGTTCATCTCATTGACCGCAACTCGAACATTAGGGGTCCCCGAAGGATAGGGTGTTCCCAATGTCTGTATCTGCATCACCATGGTTGCTACTGCCAAATTCTCAACAATCTCACTTTCGGGAAGCGGGTAGCGCACCAGCCCATAACAATACATTGAACTTCGATTCTGTAAACGAATACCCTGCGAGTCATTATCATAGACCTTGGTTTTATTCGCATATGCAATGAAGGTGTCATCCGTCAAATCGATACGCTGGGTAGGAGCATTGCTATTGTCAAAATTTTCGGGTTTGGGAGAGGTGACAGCAATCGTAGGACGATAGTAGGGCATCTGCTCAACCATCTGACCCACTACATTGTTCTTGAAGAGGTAGTCCTGCGACTCGACCGTGATGCCGGCCAAGCCATTCACCCCGTTGATGGTAAGTGTATAGCTCTTCTCGCTCGCACTGCGCGAGATGGTAATCGGCTCGCCGCGCAGCGAGTTGACCGTGCACTCCTCGCCCACCTCCATCGTTGTGGCACGATAGTCGCCCGGGAAAATCAGGTACGACAGCAGGTCGCGCAACACGGGACCCGGCACCTCGTCGAGCGAAGCATAGCCCGCCGCACTGACAAAGCTGGTGAAGGCGTCGTTGTTGGGGATGATGCAGGTGTAACCGCCCTCGGCCACCACCTCGTCAAGGCCCGCCAGGCGCATCGCCTTGCTGTAATTGTCGTAGGCATTGGCTGCGGGGCTCTCGCAATAGTCGAGCATCTCCCAATTGGATTGGCCATAGCCCTCGGTATCGAACTCGTAGTTCTCGACCAGGTAGTCACACCCCGCTACGAGGGTGACTGCCAGCATCAAAAAGAGGGATTTTATCTGTTTCATAACCTTTTCTGTTTTTACGCAATCACTATTTGTAGTATTGGTTTTGCTCGATGTTGCCATTCGAGCGACGAATCTCGTTTAGGTAGACAGGCCATACGAGCGCACTATCCTCGAAGGCAATGTCGCCGTCACCGCCATACACCGAGTGGGCTCCCGTATCGAAGACATAGACAGCCTCGGCGGCCTCCTCCATCGCGCCCAGCGCCTTGTTGACATCGCCCCAACGGATGAGGTCGAACCAACGCTGGCCCTCGAAGACCATCTCCTTGCGGCGCTCCTCCTTCACAGCGTTGAGGAACTCCTCGTTCGTGGTGAAGGCTTCGTAGCTGTAATCGCTGCCACCGGTCGGCACCCAGGCGAAATCGGGGCCCTTTGCACGCACCACGATTTTGTTCAAATCCTCGGCCCACGCCGTCTTCACCGACTCGGTCAAATTTTCGCCGGCGACGGCCAGACGAGCCTCGGCGCGCAACAGAATAAAGTCAGCCAGACGCATCAAGACAATGTTGCGGGCATCGCCACGCACGAAATTCAACACAAACTTCGTTACCTTGCGCTTGCCGTTACTCTTATAGCGGAACGAAGCGTAGAAGCGGTAGTCGTTAACAATATCGAATACAGCAGCCAGGTCCTCGCGAGCCACCAACGTCGGGGTCGTAGCCGACCAGAAACCGTCGAAGGCCGTGTTCGAGTCGCCGTCGGCCGTACTGAACGAGAGCTCGAAAATCGACTCGGTCGAACCCGAAGCCTGCTCCGAGTTGAACATCTTGCTCCAACCGGTCTTCGAGAGCGTGGCCACATAGTTGTTGTAGGGAGTAGCCGTAGCCGTCGCACTGAATGTCATCGAACCATCATAGAGATCTGTCAGCGTATAACCACCCTCCTCAATCAGCTCGTCAAGCACGGGAAGCGCCTCGGCATACTTGTGCTCCCACATATAGGCATGCGCACGCAGGCCCAGTGCCGACCAATAGTTGAAGGTGGTCTGCGTCTTGACATACTTCGAGCCACTGGGATCGGCCAGCAACGTCATGGCCGTATCGAGGTCGCCATGAATCTGCGTGAAGACCTCCTCGATCGAACTGCGCGGGATGTTGATGCCTGCATCAGCCTCGAATACGGGGTCCAGCACCAGCGGCACTCCGCCCCAAATACGCACCATCCAGAAGTAGGTATAGGCACGCATCACATAGGACTGACCCAGCAGGTCGTTGGCCTCCGCGGCCTCAATCACCCCCTGCTCGATGAGGCGCGGGATGTGATAGATATTGAGGTTGGCCTGCTTAATCACCTGGTAGAAGTTGGTCCAACTGGCCTGCGACATCTCGATTTCGAGCTTGCTGCGAATCATCTTGTCCTGATTCACGGCCGTCGTACCGTTGGCATAGTAGACATCGGCGCGCACATCACCGTAGTAGACAAAACCCTGCAACAGGGCGTTGCCCAGGCGCTGATAACCGCCATAGAGAATAGCCTCGACGTGATTCAACTCGGTCGGGACCGTAGAGGCATTCCACTCGGAGATGGGCTCCACGTCGAGAATCGAGCACGAGCCGAGCAGGAAGGCGCAACTTGCGAAAATATAGCGTAACTTTTTCATTGCTTTCATAGTTTAGGTTGATTAGAACGTAGCCTCAATACCAAAGTTGTAGGAACGAGCCTTCGGGTAGGCACCCTTGTCGACACCCATCACGAAGGGCGAAGTCGAGGTGTTCACCTCGGGGTCGTAGCCCGAATATTTGCTCCATGTGAGCAGGTTCGTGGCCGTGAAGCTGAAACGCAGCGACTTGAAGAACTTCTTCGGCTTCCAGGTGTAGGCCAGCGTCACATCCTTCAAACGCAGGTAGGAACCATCCTCGATGAACATGTTCGAAACACGGTAGTTGTCCATCGGGTCGGAGTAGCGCACCATCGGCACGTCGGTGATGTCACCCTCCTGCTTCCAGGCACGCAGCGTGCGGGTACTCGTGTTACGCGCGTCGCTCAAATCGTCGCGGTCGCGGTTGAACTCGTTCAGGATGTCACCGCCATAGCTGAATTGGAAGAGGATGTTGAGCGACAGACCGTTCCACGAGAAGGTGTTACCCAAACCACCAATGAAGTCGGGGTTGGGGTCACCAATCACCACGCGGTCGTCATCGTCGATGATACCGTTGTTGTCGATATCGTCCCAATGCACATCACCGCCACGGAACGGATCACCCGTGGCCGACCCTTTGCGGTAGAGCCCCTCCACTGCCTCGTTCGGGCCGGTGTAGACGTTGTCCGACGAGTAGGCATAAACGCCCAGCGCACGGTGGCCGTAGAAGAGACCGATGGGCTCGCCCACGCGTACAATCGAGGTCGAGAGCTCCAACGCCTCCTCGCTCGGCAGGCTCGTCACCTTGCTGCGGTTGAACGAGAGGTTGAACGACGAGCTCCAACGCAACTTCTTCTTACCACCCTTCAAATTCACCGTCTCGACGAGGAACTCCATACCACGGTTTTCGAGGCTGCCGAAGTTCATGGCAAACGACGAGAAACCGGTGTAGTAGGGCGAGGGGAAGTTGTAGAGCAGGTCATCCGACTTCTTCAAATAGGCATCGGCCGTAATCAACAGTCGACCACGGAAGAACGAGAGGTCGAGACCGACGTTGTACTGCGTCGTCGTCTCCCACTTCAAATCGGGGTTGGCCACCGAGGAGTAGAGCAGGGCCGGATTGCCATCGTACTGGCTCGTGGCGGCAGCATACGAACCCTGAGCGGCGTAGTTGCCAATCGAGTTGTTACCCGTCACACCCCACGTTGCACGCAACTTGGCATCCGACAGCACATCGCGACGCGTAGCCCAACGCATAAATTTCTCGTCCGAGAAACGCCAACCGAGCTGCACGGCGGGGAAGTTACCATAGCGGTTGTCCTTACCGAAACGCGACGAACCATCGCGACGCAGCGTGAAGGCGAAGATGTAACGATCTTTGAAGGTGTAGTTCAAGCGACCGAAGAACGAGAGCTCGTTGTGTTCAGCCTCCTTCACCGAGGGCGGGTTGGTCAGCTTACCGGCATTCTGAATGTGGTGAATCTTCGAGTCGATGTATTGCTCACCATTGAGGGTCGTCGTCTTGGCATGGTAGGACAAAATCGACATACCGGCCATCGCCGTCAGGCGGTGTGCCCCTTTCTTATAATTATAGGTGAGGTAGTTTTCGGTCGTCAGACGCTTCTTCTGGGTCTCGGTGTAGCGACCTTTGTCCATCGGGTTCGAACTCGTCTGGTCGAAACGCTCAGGGAAGTAGGAGTCCTGCACCGTGTTGTCCGTATCCATCGAGCCCGAGAGGCGCAGTACGAGGCCCTTGGCCAGCGTAACGTCGAAGCGCTGGTTCAGAATCGACCACTCGCGGTCGAAGTTATAGGGAACGTGCATGGCCAATGCCAGCGGGTTACGAATCTCGTTACCACCCATGTAGTCGACCACTTCGCCCGTCTCGGGGTCGTAGGGCGAGTAGCAGGGGTTCGACTTGACAATCGTACCCAGCACGCTGTACACCGACGAGTTGCCGCTCAATACACGGTTGTAGTCCTGCTTAGCATACGACACGCTCGTGTAACCCTTCAACCACTCGGTCATCTTGTAGGTGAAGTTTGCACGCACGTTGTACTGCTTATAGTCGGTCTCGACGATGGTCGGCTTCTGGTCCTTGTAGCTGAACGAGAGGTTGTAGGAGAAGTTCTTGTTGCTACCGCGCAGGCTGACATTCTCGCGGTGCTGGTAGACCGGACGGAACATCACATCCTGCCAATCGGTGCTGCGCGAGTAGCGCGGGTCGTTCGGATTCACCACCCAGTCGTTGGTCGGGTAGGCATTGCCGTTGTTCAGACGCGACTGCACATACACCTCGCGGAACTGGCTGGCCGACAAAACATCGAGGTTGCGCGAGTTCGACACAATCGACGAGGTGTGACTTACGTTGACCACCGGTTCGGCCATTTCGAGGTCCTTGCTGCCCTTCGTCGTGATGATGATGACACCGTTGGCGGCACGCGAACCATAGATGGCGGCCGACGCGGCATCCTTCAACACCTCGATGGACTCGATGTCGGATACATCCAAACCGGCCATGGGGCTGAACGTCGCATCGCCATCGAGCGACGAGATGTTGCCCGAGTCGATGGCCACACCGTCGATGATGTAGAGCGGCTCGTTGTTACCGTTGATTGACGACAGACCGCGAATCGAGACGTTGGCACCGGCACCCGGCTCACCCGATGTGTTCACAATCTGCATGCCGGGAATCTTACCTTGCAAGGCGGTGTTGATGTTGCCGCCGGCGTGTACTTCGATATCGTCTGCCGAGAGCGAGGTGATGGCGCCCGTGATGTCGCGTTTGAGCTGCGAGCCATAACCGGTTACCACCACAGCGTCGAGGTCGTTGTACTCCTCTTCGAGGGCAACCTCATAGAAAGATTGCGATTTGGAGAGGGTCACCGACTGCTTCTTCATACCAAGGAACGATATTTTGATGCTCTTATCGAAGCCCGTCACTTGGAGCGAGAAACGACCGTCGCGGGTCGTTGAGGTGCCTCGTTGTGAATTGCCGGCAATGACGGTGGCTCCGATAATCGGTGTTCCATCGGCTGCGTTGGTAACTCGACCGGTCACCTCCAATCCTTGTGCACAGATGTGGAGCGGGGCTGCCAGCAGCAGCATCCCCAACAGCAACATGGATAGTAGTTTTTTCATACGCTTGTTAAGTTTTAATTAGGTTTTCGCTGTTTGAAGTATCCGAAGAAGTTGTTGATAGGTTGCGTCAAACGAGCGTAACGTAATGACACCTTGCCAACGGCCTCTTCGCAACAAATACAAAAATAAAATGGCTTTTCGAGAATCTTGGCTCAAATCGCGCAGGGCTATCTTCATTAAACGAAAATATTTCACCCGAAATACCCCCCCCCATCCTCAAAAACAGCAAAACACTGATTCATAAACTCTTTTAGCCTTCTGGCAACAAATTTAACCATTCGCCGCCCGCTGCGATAACCGTCGCGTACAGAAGAATCCGAAAATCATTCAGCCCTTGCAAACCCACCCGTCCGACCTGCAAATTTTGCCTGCCGAAGGGTGATTTTTTGCGGTTCTGTTTTGAATTTTGAAATTCCCATCGTACCTTTGCACTCCCAAACAGGCGGAACTGGGGCGCAATTCCCCGAAATTGTGCTGAGAACCGCCGGTGGTTTAACTTAATTAAACATTTTCAAACCGATGAAAACTATCGTTGTAAATGCCGTTGAGCGTAACGACTTCGGCAAAAAGGCAGCCAAGGCTGTTCGTCGCGAGGGTTTGGTACCCTGCGTATTGTGCGGTAACGGTGAGACGGTGAACTTCACCATCGATCCCCGCGACATCAAAGCACTGATCTACACCCCCAACTCGTACATCGTCGAGTTCCACTTCGGCGAGAAGGTCGAGCTGGCCGTGATGCGCGAGGCTCAGTGGCACCCCGTTCGCGAGGAGCTGCTCC
>CAZTCM010000004.1:0-2817 GCA_964612285.1 uncultured Alistipes sp. | reverse complement strand
CCACGTTGATTTCTTCCGCATCGCCGAGGGTAAGCCCGTATCGGTGGCTATTCCGGTGCGTCTGACCGGTAACGCCGAGGGTGTGAAGGTGGGTGGTAAGCTCGTGCTGTCGGCCCGCAAGCTGACCGTGAGCGCCCTGGTTGAGAACCTGCCCGATGAGATTACGGTGGACGTAACGCCGCTGGGTGTTGGTAAGACCATCTTCGTAGGCGACCTGAACGTCGAGAACTTGAAGTTCGTCACGCCCGCCACGACTGCCGTTTGCGCCGTTCGCGTAACCCGCGCTTCGCGTGGTGCCGCTGCTGCCGAGAAATAGTAGTCTGCGCGCGCAATGAAATACCTCATTGTTGGATTGGGGAACATCGGTGCCGAATACGCCGATACCCGACACAACATTGGATTCAAAGTGTTGGATGCCCTCGCCGAGGCGTCCAACACTTCGTTTTCCACGGTTCGCTACGGCGACATGGCACAGGTGCGCCACCGCGGTCGCACGTTGCTGCTCTTGAAGCCCTCGACCTACATGAATCTCTCGGGCAAGGCGGTGCGTTATTGGATGGAGCAGGAGAAGATTAAACCCGAGAACCTGCTGGTCATCTCCGACGACATCGCCATCCCCTTCGGGCAGCTGCGCATGCGCCAGCAGGGGTCTGCAGGCGGCCATAACGGGCTGAAAAACATCGCCGAGTTGCTCGGCACGGAGGCCTTTGCCCGCATGCGTTTTGGCGTGGGCGGCGACTTCCCACGCGGCCATCAGATCGACTATGTGCTGGGGGCGTGGAGCGATGAGGAGCGCAAAGCTCTTCCCGACCGCCTCAAAGTCTTTGGCGATGCAGTGCTTTCGTTTGCGGCTGTCGGATGCCAGATGACGATGAATAATTTCAACAAGAAGTAGCGAGTCTTTTCGCCTCGATAAGAAGAGCGCAGATGCCCGAAATCAAATTGGACATCTGCGCTCTTATAATTTAGACGGCTTCTGTTTTATAGGTGTCCCTCGGCCGCAAACTCCTCCACCGAGCGAACATAGTGGGCAATGGTCTCCTCCATCGAGAGGAACGATTTTCCGCCGGCGGCATTTTTGTGACCGCCTCCGTTGAAGTAGCGACGCGCAAAGAGGTTGACATCGACCTGCCCGCGCGAACGCAACGAGACGCGGATGAAATTGGTGTGTTCGATAAACATCACCGACATCTTCACCTTCTTAATCGTGAGCGGATAGTTGACAAATCCTTCGGAGTCGCCCTGCTGGAACCCGAATCGGCGCATCTCGGCCTCGGTGAGCGACATGTAGGCGACGCGACCGTTGTGGATAAGCTCCATCTTGCGGTTGATGGCGAAGCCGAACAGGCGGGCACGCCCTGCGGTGTAGGAGGTGTAGACGCGGTTGTGAATCTCGGGCACGACGATGCCGCGCTCGATGAGCACCGCTACGGCCCGGAACAACTCGGGGGTGAGGAACGAGAAGGCGAAGTTGCCCGTATCGGTCATCATGCCGACATAGAGCACCTCGGCCATCGGGCGGGTAATCTGCTCGACACCAAAGAGCGCCTCAATCATCGCATAGACCAAGAAGCAGGTGCTCGATGCGTCGGGGTGCGAGAAGTAGAGGTCATACCCCTCGGCCGGCGAGAGGTGATGGTCGATGAGGATGCGACGCGCCGAGGTGTTGCGATTGAGCGTATCGGTCAAAATCTCCAAGCGCGAGAGGTCGTTGAAGTCGAGGCAGAAGATGATTTCGGCCTCCTCGACCCGTTGCAACGCCTCCTCCGGTGTATCTTTGAAGATAATCAACTCCTTGATGCCGGGCATCCAATTCAGAAAATAGGGATAGCGGTTCGGCACGATGCAGTGCACCGTGTGCCCCATTCCGCGCAGTACCTCGGCCCATGCGAGCGACGAGCCGATGGCGTCACCGTCGGGATTGGTGTGCGAGACAATCACGATGCGCTGCGGCCGCTCGGCCAGCAGTGCACGCAACTGCTCGATATTCTCTTTTTGAAGCTCCATGCCGCAAAGGTACAATATTTTGACTAAACGGCCAAATGGGGTCGCGCCAACCTCATGTTGAGTGCCAAATGCCAACTTTTGCATTGCTCATTCGTCACTGCAAGCGCCGTGAAGAGGTTGGGGAGGGGCTATATGATTGCGCTTTATCGCGCAATATCGCACGCCCTTGTAAAACAAAAAAGCGACCCTCGAAAGAAGGTCGCTTTTTCTATGCATCAGTTCGTTTAGTCCTGAATCTTTGCTGTAAGGAACTCGCGGTTCAGGCGGGCGATATGGGCAATCGAGATACCCTTCGGGCACTCGGCCTGGCAGGCACCCGTGTTGGTGCAGTTACCAAAGCCCAGCTCGTCCATCTTGGCCACCATCGCCTTGGCGCGACGAGCACCCTCCACGCGACCCTGCGGCAGCTTGGCCAGCGACGACACGCGGGCAGCGACGAAGAGCATGGCCGAACCATTCTTACACGTTGCAGCACAAGCACCACAACCTACGCAGGCAGCGGCATCCATCGACTCGTCGGCATCGGCCTTCGCAATCGGAATGGCATTGGCATCGGGCACCGAGTTGGTGCGCACCGAGACATAACCGCCGGCTTGGAGAATCTGGTCGTAAGCACCGCGATTCACCACGAGGTCCTTAATCACGGGGAAGGCTGCCGAGCGCCACGGCTCGATGGTAATGGTTGCGCCATCCTCGAATTTACGCATGTAGAGCTGGCAGGTCGTAGCCTCCTGGCCGGGGCCGTGTGCCAGACCGTCGATGTGCAGCGAGCACATGCCGCAGATACCCTCACGGCAGTCGTGGTCGAAA
>CAZTCM010000003.1:0-35940 GCA_964612285.1 uncultured Alistipes sp. | reverse complement strand
GTAGTCGAAAATCATCGAGTCCCAGTAGGGTTGATACCCCGCTTCGCCCGCCTTTGAGTAGTGGTGGTCGGTGCCGTCGAGCTCGTTGATGCCCTCGTTCAGATTCTTGACATAGTGGGCATGCACGAGGTCCATGATGACGGCAATCCCCATTTCATGGGCACGACGAATCAACGCTTTGAGCTCCTCGGGCGTACCACAGCGCGACGAGGGGGCAAAGAAGTTCGAGACGTGATAGCCGAATGACCCGTAGTAGGGGTGCTCGGCCACGGCCATCAGCTGCACGGCATTGTAGCCGTTGCACTTGATGATGGGCAGAATCTTCTTCGTGAATTCACGATAGGTGCCCACTCCGGCCTTCTCTTGTGCCGTGCCGACATGTGCCTCGTAGATGAGCAGCGGCCCGTTTTTGCGAATATCGAATGCATCGCCCTGCCAATCGAAGGGCTCGTTCGGCCACCAGAATTGGGCGGCAAAATCCTTCGTCGCCTCGTTCTGCACCACGCGCTTGGCATAGGCCGGTATGCGGTCGTGCCACCCGTTGGGGCCGTGTACATGGATTTTGTAGAGCGAGCCGTGTGTGAGGCGGTCGCGGTACATCGCCGCCGGCAGGAAGATGCTCCACACCCCGTTAGTGTCGCGTTTGAGTCGCAACTCGGTGCGTTGCCAATTGTTAAAATCGCCAAAGAGATAGACATCTTGTGCGCCGGGCAGCCACTCGCGCAGCCACCACCCGTCGAGTGCATCGTCCCATTGCCACCCGAAGTAGTGGTGGCCGTTGGCATAATTGGCAATCGAGCCGTTGGAGGCTTCGATTTCGGCCATCTTGGCCTCGTAGCGGGCATGGCGTGCGTTGAGCTCCGCTTCGACCGGTTGGAGCCATTCGTCGGCAGCGACGATGGGCAGCGTGTGGGTGGTTTTTTCCATATCGAACGACTTTTGTATACAAATATAAAAAAAAATTCGTTATATTTGTCCGCGTTGACAATTTTTCATAAACTCAATAAAATTAAAAACTATGCTTAAACAACCCAAAGGTCTGATTGCCGCCGCGTTAGCCAACACGGGCGAACGCTTCGGTTTCTACACCATGATGGCGATTTTGACGCTCTTTCTGATGTCGAAGTTCGGCATCGACAGCGAAGCTGCCGGCAAAATCTATTCGTTCTTCTACACCTCGATTTACATCCTGGCCCTGGCCGGTGGTTTCATCGCCGACCGCCTGCGCAACTACAAGGGTACGATTATCGCCGGTTTGCTGGTGATGACGCTGGGCTATGTGCTGCTGATGGTGCCTTCGATTACCTCGAAGACGATTATCGTGGGTGCGTTGATGATTATCGCTTTCGGTAATGGTCTGTTCAAGGGTAACTTGCAGGCTTTGGTGGGTCAGCTCTACGACAATGAAACCTACGCCAAACTGCGTGACACGGGCTTCCAGATTTTCTACATGTTCATCAACATCGGTGCGATGGTGGCTCCGTTTGCCGCCGTAGGTGTGCGTAACTGGTGGCTCAAAACGCAGGGCTTCCTCTACAACTCCGACCTCTCGGCCCTCTGCCACTCGTTCAACAACGGCACGATGTCCGAGGAGGTGATGAATGGCCGCTTCACCGAGTTGGCAACACAGGTGAGCCTGAATGGCGCGCCGACCGATCTGGCCGCCTTTGCTCAGGAGTACCTGAATGCCTTCAACACGGGTTTCCACTACGCGTTTGGTGTGGCTATCGTGGCGATGTTGTTCTCGCTCGTCATGTTCGTAAGCAACAAGAAGAACCTGCCCGATCCGCAGGGTGCCAATAAGAAGGTGGCTTCGAAGGAGGAGATTCAGCAGGATGCCAAGGAGATCAAGCAGCGCCTCTATGCCCTGTTTGCCGTCTTTGCCATCGTGATTTTCTTCTGGTTCTCGTTCCACCAGAATGGTCTGACGCTGACCCTCTTTGCCCAGGATTATACGCGCTTGGAGATTTTCGGTATGCCGATTTCGGCCGAGATTTTCCAATCGGCCAACCCGATTTGCGTCGTGGTGCTGACGCCGATTGTTATTGCCATCTTTGCGGCACTGCGTGCGCGTGGTAAGGAGCCTTCGACCCCGATGAAGATTGCCATCGGTATGGGTATTGCTGCTGCGGCCTATGTGCTGATGGTCTTTGGTTCGCTGGGTCTGCCGACGCGTGCCGAGGTGGAGGCGATGGGTGGTCTGGATGTCGCTCAGCGTGTGACGCCGTGGTTGCTGGCTGCTACCTACCTGATTTTGACGGTTGCCGAGCTCTTCATCTCACCGCTGGGCCTGTCGTTCGTGTCGAAGGTGGCACCGCAGAAGTTGCAGGGCTTGATGCAGGGTTGCTGGTTGGGCGCTACGGCCCTCGGTAACGGCCTGCTCTTCATCGGCCCGATTCTCTACAACAGCATCTCGATTTCGGCAACGTGGACCGTCTTTGTGGTCGTTTGCGGCATCTCGATGGTAGCGATGTTGGCCATGGTGAAGTGGTTGGAGAAGGTGACGAAGTAGTCATCCGATAACGCGCTAAAAAGATGGGCCTGTCTAACAAGTCCTCAAAAATGAAAATCACCCCCGCCAGAAGCTCTTCTAGCGGGGGTGAAATCGTTAAAATTAGACTTGTTAGACAGCCTCATCTTTTTGTTGTGTATGGTGGGTTGATTACCGCTTCTCGGTTTTCATCCAGAAAGCGCAACCGGTGAGGTAAACGATGGTGATTGTAAGGATGATGAGCGAGCCGGCCTGGCTGCCTACGAGGTCGGTCATTACACCCATTGCGGGCGGGATGACGGCCCCACCGAAGACACCCATAATCATCAGTCCCGAGATTTCGTTGCCCTTTTCGGGGCGAGCTTTGAGGGCTGCGGAGTAGATAATCGGGAAGATGCTCGAACAGAAGAATCCCACGAGTCCGACGAGTGCCAAGACGAGCGAGGTCGACTGCAACACGAAGAGCAGGCCGATGGCGACCAGTGCGGCCAGGATGTTGAGGCGGAAGTAGAGACGTTCGCTCACCTTCATCAGCAGCACCGAGCCAATCAATGCTCCGATGGTGCGGCATACGAAGTAGACGCTCGACCCATAACCGGCCTCCTCGACACTCATGCCGGCACGTTCGATGAGCAGTTTGGGTGCCACGGTGTTCGTGCCCACATCGACACCCACGACGAAGAAGATGCCGAAGAAGAGCACCAAAATTCGTTTGTCTTTGAGCAGGCCGAGAATCTCACCCACCGACGAGGATTTCTGTCCGGGGGCATCCTCCGGAATGGGGGTGCAGAGCAACCAGAAGGCCGAGAGGAGCGTGATGGCGGCATAAATCGGGAAGAGGTATTGCCAGTCGCCGAGGCTTTTGGCTGCGAATGCCGCGATGAAGGGTCCGGCGAATGACGATACGGCCTTGACGACCTGTCCTGCGGTGAGCGAGCTGGTGTAGGAGTCTCCCTTCACGACATTCGACAGCAGCGGCATGAGCGAAATCTGCAACATCGTGTTACCGATACCGAGCAGGATGAAAGCGACCATGCAGGAGGTGAAGTTGTAGACGAAGAAGGGGATGAGCATGCCGACCATCGTGATGAGGTTGCTCAGCTGGACCATCTGCTTGCGCCCGATGCGGTTCATCAGCATCGAGAAGGGAATCGAGAGAATCAGGAACCAGATGAAGACCATCGAGGGAATCAATCCTGCCACCGACTCCGAGAGGTCGAAATCGTTTTTGACGTAGCTGGTCGAGATACCCACCACGTCGCAGAAGCCCATCACGAAGAATCCGAAGAGGACGGGCATCACTTTCAAAAGAGCTTTGTTATTCATAGTTTGCATGATAGTTTGGTTTTCTCGGGGTTAAAGATGTGCTTCGAGGAGTTTGAGTACACCGCCGCTTGTCGGCTGGATGTCGATCCGATTGTGCTCGGCCGCCACGAGCACCGTCTCACCGCGCCGCATCGTGCACTTCTCGCCCTGCTCGGTGACAATCTCCCCCTCGCCATCGAGGCAGATGAGGATCACAAACGAGTCGAGAGCTGCGATATCCAGCGCATGGGGGTTGTGCAGTGTGTAGAGCGAGGTGGTGAAGTAGTCGCACTCGACCAGCTTCACGCCCCCCTCGTCGGTTGGCGTGTAACGCGTGCGGTAATCGGGGTAGAGCCGGTAATCGATGGCCTCACGCGCCTCGTCGATGTGGAGTTGGCGTGGTTTTCCGTCCAACCCCATGCGGCCATAGTCGTAGACGCGGTAGGTGATGTCCGAGGTTTGCTGAATCTCGGCCAGGAGCGTACCCCGACCAATGGCGTGTACCCGCCCTGACGGCAGGAAGAAACAATCTCCGGCCTGCACCGGATGGGAGGCAAGTACCTCGGTAATGCGATTCTCGCGAATCAGCCGGTCATACTCCTCGGGGGTGATGACCTTGCTGAAGCCTGCAATGAGCGAGGCCTTTGGCTCGGCATCGAGGATATACCACATCTCGGTCTTACCGCGTTTGCCGTGTAGGCGGGCGGCCATGGCATCGTCGGGGTGTACCTGAATCGAGAGGTCGTCGCGCGCATCGATGAACTTCACGAGCAGCGGAAACTCCTTGCCAAAGCGCTCGAAGTTCTTTCGACCGACCAGCGCAGCACCCTTTTGGGCCAGGAGTGCAGGCAGGGTCATCCCCGCCGCAGGCCCCTCGGCCACGACCGACTCACTGCCGGCGACACCCGAGAGCTCCCAGCTCTCGCCTACATGGGCCTGCTCCCCGGCAACTCCTTTGAACGAGGCGATGCGCTCGCCTCCCCAGACCGTGGTTTTATAGATGGGCTGAAACTTATACATGGGATGCAGTTTATTGTGCGTCGAGCATCGAGAGTGCAAAGGCATAAGCTCCGAGCGCGATGGCACGGCTGGCGCCGAGTTTCGACAGAAGGATGCCGACTCGTTTCTCGGGGTCGTAGTTCACGACGCGCTCCGAGCCGTAGACTTTCAGCGGACGGGCTGCACCGCGGGCAAAGCGGGCGAACTCCTCTTCGTTGTCCAGGTCGTAGACCTCCATCTGCACGCGTCGTACCTCCTCGCCCGAGAGGGTATGCAACTTCGAGCGCATCGCCTCGAAGAGGGACGGCAGGATGTATTTCGAAGCCGCCGCCACGCCGCCTCCGATGACAATCGGGCCGTCGATGAGGGTCACGGCCGTCGCCATTGCATAACCGGCCGTGGCGCCCATTTCGGCAAAGGCTTTTTGAGCCGCTGCGCGGTCACCTTCGCGGGTGCCCTCGGCGATGTCGAACAAATCTTTTGGTTCGAGGCCGTGGTTGGCATTTCCGGTCAACTCGCCATAGACACGCTTCACGGCACGAATCGAAACACCCTCCTCGACGATGACTCCGGACTTGGCGTGGTGTTCGAGACAGAAGGTCTCGACGCACGAGTTGTCGCCACGATTCAGACGACCGTCGACGACGATTCCGACGCCGAATCCCGTGCCGAAGGTGTAGCCGACGAGGTTGCGATAACGCTTCTCGCTACCGGCTGCGGCCAACCGTTCGTTGAGTGCAGGCAGAGCTCCACCCAATGCCTCGCCATAGGCAAACAGGTCGCCGTCGTTGTTGATGTAGACCGGCACCCCGAAACGCTCTTCGAGGAAGGGGCCCAGGGCCACCCCCTCACGGAACGAGGGGAAATTCGGCAGCCATCCTCCGATGATGCCGTTGCGGTAGTCGGCGGGCCCGGGGAATGCGAAACTGATGGCCACGGGAGGCTCTTCGAGTTGGGCGATGATACGCTCGAATCCCGCGACCATTGCCCCCAGACAACGGTCCAAATCCTCCGACTGCGACGGCAGCGTGATGGGCTCCACAATGGGCCGATTGCCCCGCATCGCCCCAAATACGAAATTCGTTCCACCGGCATCCAACGTGATGACGATGCGTTTATCCTGACTATACATGGTCGTGGTGTGTGCTTGTTTTGGTTGCAATTATTTCGAATAATCGGCACGAACTTATTGCAAAATAGGCGAAAAATTGCCGGATTTGCAAGAAAAGTGCACGGTTTTTCGGTGAGTAGAGGCGGTTTGGCTATTCTTGGCGCAATTTGGCCAAACGCAACAATGCCTCGATGTAATAGTAATCGGCATAGACGATGGCGTAGTCAATCTCCGAGCCGGCAGGGTGGTGCCCTGTCGAGTGGCGCAGGAAGGCAGGACACTGCTCGCCACCACGATAGGAGGCATCGAGCGAACGCAACATCTGCTCCGCCTCGGTCAGATAGTGTGCCCCTTGCTCCCCCTCGACATAACCCGAGAGTTCGATGAGGGCCGAAGCAACGACTGCTGCGGCCGAAGCATCCCGCGGTGCCTCGGGGATGCGCGGGTCGTTGAAATCCCAGTAGGGGACGCGATCCTCGGGCAACCCTTTGAGGTAGATGTCGGCAGCCTTGACGGCCATGGCACGATAGCGCTCATCCTGCGTAAAGCGATAGCACATCGTATAACCGTAGATGGCCCAAGCCTGACCACGCGCCCACATCGAATCGTCGGCATATCCCTGGTGGGTGCATCCGCGGAGGAATCCTCCCTGCTCGGCATCGTAGACGGCAACGTGGTAGGAGCTGCCATCGGGGCGGAAGTGGTAGCGCATGGTCGTGTCGGCGTGCATGCGGGCGATGTCGGCATAGCGCGAGTTGCCCGTCACCTCCGAGGCCCAGAAGAGGGTCTCCAAGTTAATCATGTTGTCCATGATGGTGTTGTGACCGCCAAAGGTCGGCACCTCGCGCGGCCACGACAGCAGGGTGCCTACCTGCGGGTTGAAGAGCTCGGTGATGCGCTCGGCGATGGCTACGATGACCTCTTTGTAGTGCGGGTTCTGAGTCAGTCGATACCCGTTTCCATAACTACAAAAGATGATGAAGCCCAAGTCGTGGTCGTAGGCCGGCATATCCTTCAAGAACTCCAAGGCCTCGGTATACCCCTCGGCCGCCTTGCGCAGTTGCTCGTTGCCCGAGTGCTCGTAGGCATACCACAAAATCCCGGGCCAGAAACCCTCGGTCCAGAGCTCTTTCGAGACGGGGCGCAGGCTCCAATGTGCTTCGTCGGGGGCGATGTTGCGGGGCGAGAGGGTGTAGTCGAGCGGTTGCAGTTCGTCGAGTGCACGCAGGGTCTGCGACGCGCAGTAGTCGAGGGCTTGCTCGCAGAACGAGGTCGGTGCCGAACAAGCCGAGAGGCCCATGCAGGCCATGACAAGCAGTCTCTTAATTACCTTTTTCATCTATTCTTGTGTGTTTAATTTATTTGTCGTTTTTCGTGATACGGAACCAATCGACATCCATCCATCCGCGGTCGACCTGCGAACCGTTGTTCAGGCAGCAAAGGCCCACCTTGGCCCCAATCCATTTGCCGACACGCGCCGTGAATGGGTGGTGAATGGGGGTGAAGTGTTTCCCGTCGAGGCTGTACGAGAAGTGGCATTGAGCCCCCGCTTCGATACGCACGCGAAACCACAGGTCGGTCGTGTAGAGCGGGATGACTCCACTCTCGTGGCGTGTGAGGGGTACTCGGCACACCGCCCGAGCACTCTCGGCCGTATTGCGGTCGGCGTCGTGGCAGGTGATGAGCTCGATGACACCCTCTTCGCCTCGTCGTGTGATGGATAGGCGGGCGTAATCATAGCCCATGACGAGCAGGTTGCCACTGTCGCCCTCGCCCTTCGAGGCGAAGTGCAGTTTGGCGGTTGCCGTAAAGCGTTCGGCCGGAAACTTTTGCAGGAGGAGATTGGGGCGCGACCAGAGGTTGATAAAGGGCTCGCGCGAGGCATAGAGCCGCAGGAAGCCATATCCGCTCGACATCGCAAACCAATCCTCGGGGTTGGCGTGCCACTGCCATTGCAGGCCGAGCTGTCGCGTGTTGAACTCGTCACTCTCACAAGGGGTCGAGCCATTGCTGCACGTTCCGAGCGGGAGGAGGCTGCTTAACACAGGTGTGCCACAGCCATCTCCGTCGGAATCCACTCCGATGACACACCAATCATTGTCTAACCATTGCATCGGATTGAGGTGTATGATGCGTCCATAGGGCCCCTTGTCCTGAAAGTGAAGGAACCACGACTCGCCTTGTGGCGTCTCGACCCAGGCTCCTTGGTGCGGCCCGTTGATGTTGCTTTCGTTCTGCGCCATCACCATCCGCGCCTCATAGGGGCCGTAAATCGTGCGAGAACGCATCACCAACTGCCAGCCGGTGGCCACTCCGCCGGCCGGTGCAAAGAGGTAGTACCAGCCGTTGCGCTTGTAGAGTTTTGCCCCCTCGACCGTGTGGTTGAGCCCGTCGTTGCCGTCGAAAATCATCACTTCGTCCGAGATGCAGGCCGTGCCTTCGGCATTGAGTTCAACGAGTGAGATGATGCTGTTGAGTCCCGAGCGACTGCCGGCCCAAGCGTGTGCGAGGTAGAGCCGTCCGTCGTCATCCCACAGCGGCGAGGGGTCAATCAGCCCCTTGCCCGCCTTCACTAGCACGGGGTCGCTCCATCGCCCGCAAGGATGTTGGCTTTTGACCATGTAGATGCCGAAATCGGGGTCCCCCCAATAGATGTAGAACCATCCCTCGTGGTGCTTGATGCAGGGGGCCCACACGCCGCGTCCATGTTGCGGATGGGCGAAGAAGTCGGTGGGAATCTGGCGTTGCAGGGCATGTCCCACCAACTGCCAATTGACCAAATCCTTCGAGTGGAGAATCGGCAGCCCCGGGATGCAGTTGAACGACGAGGCGGTCATCCAATAATCGTCGCCTACGCGCACCACATCGGGATCGGAGTAGTCGGCATGTAACACCGGATTGCGGAAGGTGCCATCTCCCCGATCGGCGCACCACACCTCGGAGCGGTATTGTGCATAGACCACAGGGTGCAGGAGCAAAATCAGGACCAGCGCAACCATGTATTTCAGCATCTTTTTCATCGTCAGCGTATGGCGTTTTAGTTTCCTAATTGTTTGGCTCTGCCCTCACAGCGGATGACGAGCGAGCCCTTTTCGACCGTGGCTGTTGCCTTTTGGCCGTTGATGGTCAGCGATGCAGGGCGCTTGGGGCAGGCCAGACGGGCGTTGATGCGCGGCTGGCCGTCAATGACGACATCCAGCGCCGAGCCCTCGCGACGGCTCATCATGAAGAGCTTCGAGAGCGACGAGAAGTAGCTCTTCTCGCCACGTCGCAGGGCGCTGCCATAGCAGACAAAGAGTTCGTCGGCCGAGGCTGGCTCCTCGCCCTCTTCGTAACGCACCACAAACAGATAGGCATCGGTCGACCAACCATCGACCTCAATCCACGAATTCATGTGCATCAGACGGCCGTCGGCCAATTGGTTGATATACATATCGGTGACCTTCCCCTCGTGGCGCATGCGGATACCGATGTAGTTCTTCCCCTCCAAGCGCTCGATTTCGGGCAGATTCTTCTGTTCGGGCGTATCTTTCAAGAAGATGGCCGTAAGCCCCTTGATGCGCTCGAATTTGCCGGGCAGGTGGAACGAGTAGTAGGTCTCGTTCTTCTTGACACTCTCCTCCAAGGCTTCGATTTGCTCCCACCACATATCTTCGGGGTAGTCGTGGACAAAATCCGATTGTGCCAGCGGACGCGGGAAGAGCGGCCGGATGGCCACCGACGACTCGCCATTGGTGATGTGCAGGTCGTAGCCGCGCTTCTTCGCTGCGCCACCCGGGTGCCACAACCACTCCCACTCGCCGGCATCGTGTGCTTGCAGGTCGTCAATGAGGAAAATCACATCCTCCATCCACAGGAAGTGGCGGAAGTTGCGGCTCAATTGGTCGGAGTAGGGGCCTGTCCCGTCGGCTAACACATAGCGCATCGTGCTACCGTCGAGCAGGTGGTGGAGGTAGCCGCGTTGGGGCGAACCGTGGTACTGATGCTTGCGCGATTGCCCTTTGCCGTTGAACAAGACCACGTTGTGCGCCTCGCTCTGGAAGAAGTAGCCGCGGTAGGCCGGATGGGCATACCAGCTGTTACCGGCATCTTTGATGATGTCTACCCCCTTGTGATAGAGGATGAAGGAGTTGGCATCGGCGTGGGCATGATTCCAGGTGAAGCCCGATTTTACGGCCAACATCGTGGCATCCTTCTCCCACGACGAACGCATCGTGGCCCAACCGAAGTCGGGGAAGAGTTGCGAGGTTTTGAGCGACGGCACCTCGGGCGCATTGCGCAAATCGGGGGTGAAGAGGAAGCCCATCGGGCGGTTCAGGAAGTAGCCGTCGCGGTGTTGGCCGCTCTCCACCTGCTTGAAGTACCACAACATGTCGTTGTTGCGGATGCCCAGCGCATACAGAAGCATCAGGCTGCTCTCAGCCGTCACGTTTTTGTGGCTGTCGCCGAAATTGAGGTTGTAAAGCATCCCCGTGCGCGGATAGCAGACGTGCAGGAAGTAGTCGGGCAGTTGCGCCAAATGGGGAATCGGCTCGACGGGCTTCTCGGGGTAGAGGTTTTTCCAGGCCAGAAGGTACAGCAACGCCTCTTGTACGCCGAAATTGGCGTAGTTGAGCGACTCATACATGCCGCCGTTCGAGTCCATCGTCTTGGGTTTGCGCTGCAAGACATCGCCTGCAAAGTAGAACCATTCGGGGAGTACCTCGGTCATGTAAGCGGTCTGGTCGGCCAATTCGGGCAGCTCGTTGCGCATACTCAGCGCCAACATTCCGGCCATGCAGGTGCACGAAGTCCACCAGTTGTGCCCCATCGAGTTGAGGGCATGAATGCGGGTCGGCTCGTTCAGCCAGTCGCCCCACATCGGTTCGATGGCCAGGCGATACATCCCTTGTGCAATCTGCTTGCGTTCGGCGGGGGTCAGGTGGTTGTAGATGGCATCGTAGGTGACGGCAATTGAGAACGAACGGTGGGCCATCTGCAACTCGGAACGCCACGCCGGACGACGAGCCAGCATCTCGCCAACACCCCACGACTCGGCCTTCACGGCACGCAACATCATGTCACGCGCCCCATCGGCATAACGCTCCTCGCCGGTCATCAGATAGGACACGGCCAGGTACTCCAATTCGCGGACATTGTTCCCGCTGACGACCTTGTCGGCCTTGGCGCGCAGGTCGCGCCATGCGGTGGCATAGGTCGAATCTTGTTCGACGCGTTCCTTGGCCTGACGGACCAATTCGGAGGTGAACAACAACGCACGGCGGGGCTGTTTGGCCGCTTCGGCGGTTGTCAGTGTTGCGAGCAGGGTCAGGATGACGAGTAGTTGCTTCATTTTATCTCGTTTTTAACTAGTTATCGATTGTTGGGTTGCTTGCGGGTTTGAGGTGCCAATAGACGATGTAACGCTCGCGGTGGATGTCGTAGAGCGGTTCGAGCAGCAGCCCGTCGGCCGTGCGGAAACGCAGCCCATCGCCCTCGCGCTGCAACGATTGGTCGAGGTGAGTCGGGTCGAGCGAGAGCGTATCGTCGAGCGTGGTAGGAATGTGGTAGTTGTAGGTGTAATAGTCGTTGTGCTTCGTGGGGTCGGAGTAGGGGGCCGGTGCCACCATGCCCTCCGTGCCACAACGTGCCGCCAAGACAATCGGGCCATACATCACTGCGGCACGCGACGGGTCATCGGGCGTCGTTGCGAGGTGCAACGACATGGGGTAGCGCACCTCGATGCGGTCTCCATCACGCCAGGTGCGGTCGAGGGCGATGTAGGAACCTGCCTCCTGCTGTACCGCGATGCGGCGACCATTGATGCGTACTTCGGCCTTGCCGCTCCATGCCGGATAGCGCAGACGAATCGTCGCACGATGCGGTGCTTGTGTCGTGAGGGTCAGACGTACCACCTCCGAGTGGGGAAAGTCGCTCTCCAAACGGACGCGCATGTGCTGTTGCTCCCAATCGAGTTCCGAAGGGATAAAGAGATTGACAAAGAGTTCGTTGTTGTGGTGATAATAGATGCTCTCGCCATATTTGGCCTGGCTCTCGAAATTGCTACCCACGCAACACCAGAACGAATGTTCGGGGGTGCTGTACACCTTGTGTGTGCCCGAGGCGAGGGGCAAGAAATAACTAATCATGCCTGTTGCAGGGTCTTGTCCGCCGAGAATGTGGTTGTAGAGTGCCTGCTCGTAGTAATCGGCAATGCGCACATCGCCACTCCATGCAAAGAGATGACGGGCCAATTTCAGCATGTTGTAGGTGCAGCAGGCCTCGCCTGTCACACCGCTCAGGTGCTTCGAGAAGTGCTTCGGATCGAAGAAGTGCTCCTTGTCGCTGAGCGAACCGGTAGCGAAGGTGTGCTCGTCGAGCATCGCCTCGAAGAAGAAGTGTGACAACTCCTTGCTCGCAGCATCGCCCATCACCTCATAGCGACGTGCCTCGGCCAACACTTTGGGAATAAAGGTGTTCGTGTGCTTGGTGCCGAAGGTGGTGCGGTCGTTCTGCTTCAAAGGGTCGATGACAGCATTGTGGTAGAAAAACTCGCCCAAGAAGCGGAAACGCTCGTCGCCCGTGATGGCATAGAGGTTCCACCAACACTCGGGAATCCCGCCAAATTCGTTGCGAAGCATCCGTGCACGGGTCGCATCGTCGAGTCGATGCAGCCTCTCATAGGCCCAGCTGCCCATGCCGCGGACCACCTCCAACGCCTCCTTGTTGTCGGCATAGAGGTATTGGTCCAACAGACCGGCTGTCAGCTTGTGCAACGTATACCACGGAGCCCACACCCGCTCACCGCGCAGGTTGCGGTTGATGAGCTCCTCGGGGTAGGCGCTCAAATAGCCGTTCCCGTGGGCACGTTGTACGGCTGCCAATCCGCTCACCAGGCTGTCGCCCTTCATGCGAAAGAGCTCCTCGCCCGTTGCGGCATACATCAGGGCGCAGGCCGAGAGGTAGTGTCCGGTCGTGTGGCCGCGCAATTCGCAGTCGAGCGACTCCCAGCCCCCCAGTTTTTTGACAGCTGTATAGCCCCCCTCCAATCCGGCCCAGATGCCGGCCGTTGTGCGGAAACTGTGGAGCAGGCGGTCGGCCGAGAGCGACACCATCCATGCCGAGTCGCGCTCCATGTTCTCACGGAAGCGGCTTTTGAGCAGACGCACGTTGTGCAGGTCGAAAGGCTCGGCCTGCAAGGCGACGTCGTGGTGCGCATGGCAAAATTTCTCTTCGTGCAACCCCGGGTAGGCCGATTGTGCCGAGGCAGCCAGGGGAAGCAGCACTGTGAAGATATAGATAAGTCGTTTCATGGAAGATGTTTATCTCTTTGTTTTCAGCGATTTATACGTTTTCAGGTCGGCGCCGCTGGCCGGTGTGAGGTGCAATGCTGCGCCCCCTCGCGGTTGCAGGTCGAAGCGGAGCGAGGTGCCACGGCGCACCAGATGACGCTCGCAGCGAACATGGGTCGGCGAGTCGAAAGCAGGGTCGTCGGTGTAACTGCGCATGAGGAAAGTGGAGCCTTCGGGCAGGAAATCGCTCGGGAGGGTCACCGTGCAGGCCTCGTCACCGCCCAAGATACCGACAAACCACTCCTCGCCCGCACGGCGTGCAATGGCGATGTGTTGGCCCATCGCGTCGTCGAGTACGCGGGTCTCGTCCCAGGTCACCGGCACGTTGTCGAAGAACTCCAATTCGGGCACTTCGCGGATGCGAGCCGGCGTATCGTACCAATAGAGGGTCTGCAACGGCGAGAAGAAGACCACCGGCAGTGCCAGCTGATGGGCGTGGGTATTTTTCAGACGCGGGTCGAAATAGCAGACCGTGTAGTCGCCCGCTCCGCACAACATGCGCGTGAAGGGGAGCAGGGTGTTGTGTGTCGCCGTGGGGAACTCCTCGTTGCCACGAATGCCCTCCTGCGTCAGCAGGTTGGGGTAGGTGCGCGAATAGCCCGTCGGACGATATTCGTCGTGGATGTTGACCATCAGATGATGCTTCGCCGCCAGACGGACAAGGCGATGCACCCAGTCGGCCCAATGCTGCGAGGTGAACTGCACGAAGCCGAATTTAATGCCGGCGATGCCCCACTTTTCGTAGATGGGGAAGAGTCGCTCGGCCTCCTTTTGCAGGGCGTGTTGATTGACATAGAGCCAGATGCCGACCCCCTTTTCGTGGCCATAGGCCACTACGCGCGGCATGTCAATTTGGGGAATGACCCACGCCCCATCGCTGCGGAAGTCGTAGGCCGGCCCATACCACTTCCAGTCGAAGAGCAGGTACTGCATCTTGTGTGCTGCGCAGAAGTCGATGACCGCCAACGCGTTCTCGGTCGTGAGACGTGTTTCGCGCATGATTTTTCCCGGGCGAATCCACTCCTCGTCGGCGATGGCCGAGGGGCTGTTCAGATGGAGGTAGAGGTCGTTGTTTTCGAGCAGCTTGCCGGCCGATTCGGCGGCCATCACCAGACGCCACGGCAGCGTGTAGGGGGTCACCAAATCGGTTGCGTTGTCGTTGAGTTCGGTGACGAGCGTGTTGGCTTTCGTCGCTGCGAGGTTGAATTTCCCGCGCGGAAAGTCGATGACGGCGGCTTCACCCAGGGCCGCCCAGGTGCCGTCGGGCAGTTCGAGGGTCAGAGGGCGCTCGGCCGCCTGCTCCCATCCTTTGAGTGCCACGCGGTTGTGGGGGGCCTGGGCCCATGCGGCATGCCACGCCATCGTGCCCTCGGGCAGCACAAACTCGGTGTGCTCGCCTTTCAGACGGTGGTAGTAAGCGTCGGGGTGCATCGGCAGGTGGTAGCGGAAGGCGATGCCCTCGTTGTAGGCGCGCAGCTCGATGTCGAGACGGTAGCGCGACGCATCGGGACGCTCGAAGTGGAGCACCGCACCGCGGTAGGCCTCATGCACCTGCGAACGCTCGCCATAGGGGTTGTGCCAGATGGTGTCGCGGGCGATGACCTCGTGTGAGGTGTAGCGCAGCGCATCGAACCAACGTGTGTGACGCGAGTAGTCGCGCGCCAACGCCTGCTCCCAGACGAGGTTGTCCATTTCGAGGTCGAGTCGCGAGGGGAGGATGACAGCCTTGCCGTCGAAACGGGTGGCGTAGTGTACCTCCAAACGGTCGTTGTTCGTCGTGACGGAGATTTCGACTTCGTGTCGTCCGTTGGGCGAGACGATAGCGATGGTTTGCGCCCAAGCCGTTTGCAGACCAAACAGCAGCGCCATCGAGAGCGTGAGTAGCTTCATAAATATACTTTTTTCGCGTTCTTTTTGCCTTATTATATATGGTATACGCGCAATGTGCCGGAAATACTCAGTAAAGATAGTTTTTTTGGGCCGTAGACGGACCGCGGTCGGGGTGGAATTTGAGGGAGTTTGTGGGAATTATGAGAATAGTATGAGTTGTATGAGTTTCGGACGATTTGTGCTACCTTCCTCCCATTCCTCTCATACAAAAAAAACCTGCCCGACCAAGCGGTCGGGCAGGCAGTGAGATGAAACGGGATCGCTTATTTGTTCTTGGTGGGATCGTTTGCCATAAAGGCACTTACTTCATCAATCGAGGTAAAGAAGCCCATCCAATAGAATTTTATTGTAGGAGGAACAAAGATACAATTACCATCCGCATCAAAATCTGCATCAGAGAAGGTGCGCTTGTTGTCGGGGAGTTTGAAGGTTATGCGCAAATCTTGCTTCCCCGTAGTGCTCAGGAATGTGTTTGCACCAAAATTGCTCATGATGTCAAATACCAACACTTCGGTTTCACCGTCAGCACACAATTTACCATAGGAGATATGTCCCATTTCGTTTTTGTATGATCCTTCACGATATCCATTGTCTTTGCAGTCTCTATTGCCCCATTTTCCCTTCTCGGTGTCAAGTTGGACACTTCCTTTGTTATTGGTCCAGTAGGTGGCGTTTTGTGAATTTTTCAGGGCATTTGTTTTGACTGCAAGGTAGCGATAGTTGCCGGCATCAAACGGAACTTTATAGGTGTCTCCCGTAGTAAAGTCGCCACGATAATGAATGGTTGCTCCATTGGAGATGGCACCCGTATAGTTTGCGTATGCTACCTCTAAATAGTCATCTTGTTGGGTACATGTGTTTTTAGCACCTAAGACCTTGTCATCAGTACTTCCTGTCCATGTGGCTCCGGTAGCATAGCCTGTTGTGCCATAATTCTTGGCTTCGTGTGCTTTGCCGAAGAACATGACATAACGATTCGCATCCAGATTAGTCGATGTAAGGTCTACGGTAGGTATCGTAGTAATACCATTCACAGCATATGCCTTGCTTGTTACACGTCGCATGTAACGATATCCAAAGCAACGCCCATTGTACCAATTCAAGTCGTTTTTTCCAGCCGTATAATTCCCGTTGTATTCCGCAGTATTCAAGTCTGTTGCACTTTTGGGTGTTGTGCTGGATTGAAACTCCACGCAGATATATTTTGCCGTACTTGGTGCTACCATGATGTAGAACTTCTTGGCCTCCGAGGTCAATTGCTCGTTGATGAAATGAAGTTCGTGGTTGGTCGAAGTTTTGCCAGCACCATTCGGTTTAAGAACTTCGTCCGTGTAATAGAGACAAATTTTTTGGAGTGTAACATCACCTGTAACCGGAATCTCCAAAATAGCAGCATTGGTATCGGCCGTAAAAGTGAAGTGGTCAGCATCGGTAGCTACAGCACCTGTCATGGCTACCGGAATCGAATTGGCTCGCCACTCATCATCTTTGTTGGGTGCGTTATTTACCAAATCGTTCATCTGACCTACAGCTTCATGAGCAAATTGATATTTGTCGATATTCAGTGTGCCATATTGGCTGTCAGTTTGAGAAATATCCCAATTGTTGCGTTTATCATTGTCATACGCCCAAGCGGGATAGCAAGCCTTCAACGTACCGGTCGGCATCTCGCCGGCAAAGTATACCTTGCCGTTCTCGGTGCGATCGACAGCAACGGTTGCGGCTGTGCCCTCCTCATTCACGAAGAGCACCAAATCACCCTTGTCGAGCCATACACCGATTTTGCCCTCGGTCTCCACCTCACCCAGATGGGCACGGCTCAGCGGTGCAATGTCGGCCGTCAATTCGCGGTAAACTAATTTCCCCTCGTTTGTGGGGGTTACATTCGTTTCATCTTTTGCGCAGGAGCAGAACAACGCTGCCACTGCGGCTGCAAACATAATCTTTTTCATTGTGTTCTCTTTTTTTGCGTTGTTAATTACTCCCAGCCATCGCCACTGTAATCGTTGTGGTCGACATCCGTTGTCGGGTCTGACGTCACGAAGCCGCTCTCAACCCGAATCTCTACCAGCTCCACCTCGGGAGCCAGATAGGCTGTTTTGTTCTGTTTCATACTGTTTGTTATTAGGGTTTAATGTGTTCACTATTTTATACGACCTGTCGGCAGAGGGTCATTTACCCCCTGCCGACACGGCCTCAAAGCACCTTTTTTAACGTGTGAAGAGCATCGTACTCCATCCGAATTGGTCAAATGCCGAGCTGTTCGAGCCATAGCGCGAGTCACCTGCACCGCCGTCACCGGTCAGCACGCCGTTCGTATAGCGCAGCTGCTCGGCAAAGAGCTTCGAGTAGTAGCAGGCATCGTCGCCCAGCCCCTTCACCTTGGCGTAGTGGTTGTAGATAAGATCCCATCCCGGGCGCGTCGTACCACGACCTGCGTCGTTGGCCACCTCGGTATGCGTAGCGCCGTGCGACTTGTTCTTGCACGAGCAATCGACGCAGTAGTAATAGGTCTCGAAGGGCATCGTCGTCGTGAGGTACTGCCCGTTGGGCTTGGCATTCCACTTGGCCGTATACTCGCACATCGCGAGCACCTTGTTCTCCTCCATGCCCCAGAAGTCGATGCCGAGGTTCCAAGCCATCTGGCACATCTCGGCCGTCATCGAGACGACGAGCGTGGCGTGGCCCTGGTCGCGGCCCGACTCCATGCTCTGGGCCAACTTACCGGTGGTCTTGCCTTCGGGGTGGTCATCGACGGGAGCATAGGGAATCATGTTGTTGATGGCACCGCTGCCCTCGCCCTCGCGGAAGTTCTTGTAGGCGAGCGTGATGATTTCGGGATCCTTCATCATGTGGCCGATGGCCAAGAGCGACGACATGTTGGCCAACTGCCAGTTCGACCAGCAGTGCAGCGGACAGTCGTTCGTACCACCCGGGTTGAGCGTAAACTCGCGGTTGAGCGGGTACCACACGGTCATCATCCAATTTTTGAAGGCGGCCTTGTCGGCATCGGCCCAGCCGCTCCACTCCATCAGCATGTTGCCGGCGTTGGCGAAGGTGTAGCCCTGGAAACCGGCCAGCAGGAAGTAGTTACGGTCGTTGGCCGTAATTTTCTTACAGGTACGGGCCCAGGCGTTGAGGATGTTCATCGCCGTGGTGGCATACTTCTCCTCGCCCGAGATGTGGTAGCGCAGGGCCAGCTGCATGGCGGCTGCTGCGTCGCGCATACACGAACCATAGTTCTCGTTGGCGACCCCCGTACCGGTAGCATCGCCGCGCACCACCGTCTCGACGGGGCTGGCCGTGTAACCCTCCTGTGTGTAGGGGCTCTGGCAGAACACAAGCCACGAGGCGTAGACCGGATTGTTGGCATCGGCCGCAGCCACAGCCGCCTTCACGCGGTCGATATCCTCCTGCGCAATCAGGGCGCAGGGGTTGTCAAAGTCGTAGGTAGTGGGGTAGTCGAAGGGCACCTCGGGCACTTCGGGCATCGTCAGGTCGACCGACCCATTTTCAAGGTAATCGGTGCAGGCGGTCGACAATTGCAGCGTGAAAGCTGCAATTGCCAACAGGCCGATAAACTTTATCTGTTTCATAGATTTTACGTTTTATTGTTCGGCTTTAATTGTTTCGTAGGTATAACCATACTTCGCGCAGTCGTCGTTCATTTTGGCTTTCAACTCCTCGTGCGAACGGAAGGTCTCCACCCAGAATACGCGGTAGGTGTAGACATCCACCGGTTTCATATCTGCATATTTCACTTGGAAAGTGCCGAAGTAGATGGTTTCGGTCGTGGGTAGCAGGCCACCGTTCTTCGGAGCGACTTTGCTCAAGTCATAAACAAATACATCCGAATTATCTGAATAGCGGTAACGTGAGGTGTATTTATCACTACCGTTGCCAAACTCTCCACTATATTTGTTACCATCTGATGCGGCATCCGATGACATGTCAAACTTAAAGGCTCGCGAGGTGACAACGCCGTTATATACCACCTTGACATCGTCCATGCGCAGGGCCAGAATCGGGTAGTTGCCGGCGTGGATACCAATCTTGCGGCCGCCCGTGAGGGTGTGCGAAACGCTGGCGAAGTCGGCACGGGCAGCACCGCCCTGCTTGGTGTTCGCGGTAAGTTCCAAATATACTTCACCTTGGTCAGTCTGCTTCAATACCGAGGTACTGCCGTTTCGTTTCGATTCGTCACCGATGTTCCACGTCAGACGGTTCGGATTGAGGAAGTACTCGCGCACCAGACCCTCGGGGATGTTCAACTTAATCGAAACCTCGCGGGCAAAACCTGCCTGGTCGGCCGGAATATCACCCTCCTTACAGGTGGCCGTGATGGTCACCGTGCCGAAACCGTTGAAGGTGACGAGACCGCCCGAAACCGAAGCAATCGACGGATCGCTCGACTTCCATTCGATGAGCGACTTGGTGCTCAATGCGGGATAGGTCTCGTACTCAATCGTGAACCAGCGTTGCAGAATCGGGAAGCAGTAATCCTCGGCCGGAGCGTTGAGGAACTTGATACCCACGGGATCCACCACCTGGTCGATATAGATGTGGTGCGTAGCCGATACGGGGTTCTCGGGGTCGAGTGCCGTGGCTACGATGTCCACGAAGCCGCGCATAACGCCCGTCACGAGACCCGTCACCTGATTGACGGTGGCAATCGACTCGTCGGTCGAGCTCCACTTCACGGTCTTGTAGGTGGTCGTCGTCGGCTCGATGGCGGCCGTCAACTGCATCGTCTCGCCCATGTAGCAGGCGGGCGTGTCGCCGTTAATCGGGTCGACCATCACGGCGTTATCGGTGATGGTGATGGCCGTGGCGGGGATGAGCTCGGCGCTTACAACCACCTTCAACGTGCCCTGTGCCACCTCATTCGGCGTGTCGGGACGGATGGTGACAATCGAGTAACCGGCACCCACGGCCGTCAGCGTGCCATCCTCGGCAATGGTGACGACGTCCGTATTGCTCGACGACCAATCCACGGTCGGGAAGGTTACCTCCGAGGGGTCGGGGGTAGTCGTGTATTCGAAACGTACCGATTCGCCCACCAACATCGGATAGGCCTCGGTCTCGGTTTCGTCGATGTAGAGTTTGTTCTGCTGGTCGAGCGTGAACTGCACCTCGACAGCCTCCATCAGAATGGCCTCCGGCACCCGGCTCGGCGTGAACTCCTCCTCACAAGCCGTGAGGGCAAAGAGCAACGGAAGGGCCAACATGAGCTGTTTGCAATATCTTTTCATCTTTCTCTGTTTTTTCGGTTAGCATTTGATTACTCCCAGCCCGGGTTTTGACCCAGCTGCGGGTTCAGCTGACGCTGGTCGGTCGGCAGGGGATAGAGGTAGTGCTTCTGCTGCCATTGACGCCCCGTGAAGAGGCGTACGCGACCCTCCTCGTTGCGCGGCAGTTCCATGCGGCTTTCGTACCAGGTATCGGTGGCCAAAACACCGACAATATCCATCGGCATCTCCACCTCGGCCGTTTTCCAACGCTTCAAGTCGTCGATGCGGAAGCCTTCCATGACGAGCTCAATCGAACGCTCGGCGCGAATCTCCTCACGCATCGAAAGGTCGTTGGCCGTGCAGAGCGAGTTCGAGAGCTTGGTCATCGTCTTGTTCGAGCGGGCACGCACCTGGTTGAGCGAGTAGTCGAGCTCGGCATCGGTGATGGCGTCGTTCTCCTCGAATTTGGCCTCGGCATAGTTCAGCAGCACCTCGGCATAACGAATCACGGGGAAGTCCATGCTCTCCTGCGTATCATCCACCTTGCGCTCGGTGCACCACTTATAGTTGGCATAACCCAAACCGCTTGCTAAGGGGGAGGAATAGGTGGCGCAGTTGTTCAGGTCGTTGTCGTCCCAGGTTACGCGCGACTGATTCGTACCGTCGTTGTTCCAATAGGCCTGACCGATTTTCATCATCGTGCCGTTCATGCGGTTGTCGCGGTTGTCGAACTCCGAGGTAGCGGTCAGACGGCCCTTGAAGAGGGGCGATTTGTCGATCGGCAGACCATCCTGGCAGCGATACATATCGGCCAACTTTGCCGTAATCATGTTGTCGCCGTGGTTGAGCATGCCGTGCGTAAGGTTGCAACCGACATATTTGAGCGGCGAGTTGTAGCGATTGGCCAGGATGTACTCCGTGTTGGCGCTCTTCTGCAAACCGGCGGGGTTGCAGGCGAAATCCTCCAAGAGGAACATGTAACGATAGCTGTCGCGCTCGCCCAACTGGTCGTTGTAGAAGAGTTGGTAGTTGCCCGCCTTGATGACCTCGTCGGCAGCCTTCCAAGCCTGCTGGAAGAGCAGTCTCGACTCGGGGGTGTTCTCGCCCTGGCCGACGTGGAACTTCTGCCACGAGCCCTCGTAGAGTGCTACGCGCGAGAGCATGGCCCAAGCGGCATCCTTCGCTACGCGACCCGCCTCGGTGGGGGTGGCAGGCAGCAGCTCGACGGCCTTTTCGAGGTCGGCGATGCAGGCGTTGATGACCTCCAAGCGGTCGTTGCGCTCGGCAACGAGCTCACCGGCATCGACATCGAGCGGACGCTGTACAAGGATGCAGTCGCCATAGAGCTGCACGAGCTCGAAGTGGAAGTAGGCGCGGAAGAAGTAAGCCTCGCCCACAGGTTGTGCCATCATCGAGTGGCTGTCCTCGGCCTTCACGTTGGCCAAGAGCAGGTTCGTGCGATAGATGCGGTTGTAGAGGTCGGTGTAGTTGCCGTCCGAAGCCGGAATCTGGTTCGTACCGTTGCTATACACGTTGATGGTGTTGGGCGAGATGAGGTCCGAGCGACGGTCGCTGTGCGGACCATCCCACACCGAGTTGCGGTAGTTGCCGGCGTTGAAACCGCGCAGACCGCCATAGAATTGGTTGGCGAAGAGCTGGACATTGTTGGCGTTGCCCCACACATTCGCATCGGACATCTGGTCTTGCGGGTCGAGGTCGAGACACGACACCGTGCAGAGGGCTGCGGCCAGAACTGTGAAGGTTTTTATGATTGCTTTCATGTCGAATACAGGTTTAGAAGGTTAAGTTAGCACCGAACGTAAAGGTACGCACGAAGGGGTAGCGGGCCGTCGACGAGGGGTTGCTCTTCGCCTCGGGGTCCCAACCGTCCAGGATGTTCGAGTGCTCCCATAGGTCGCTACCGGTGAAGTAGATGCGGCAACCCGAAATCGACTTGGTCTTGGCAAACCACTTCTCGGGCAGCGTATAGCCCACCGAGAGGTTTTTCAGACGGATGTACGAAGCATCCGATGCCGAGTGCGACGAAGCCTGGTAGTTGTAGTTGTTGATGTTGCTGTCATTCGTGTAGGGGTTGTAGTGGCCGCCCGGATTCTCGGGGCTCCACACATTACCAATCGACTGGTTGGTCGTATTCGTATAGTTGGCACGCATCGGTACGGTCCACTGGTTGATGCCGTTCCACATCGTGCGGTTGGCGGCACCCTGGAAGACAACCGAAACATCGATGCCCTTCCACGAGAAACCGGCCGTCAGCGAGTACTGAATCTCGGGGTTGTCCGTGCCGAGGTAGACATAATCTTCGGCGTTGAGTTTGCCGTCGCCGTTGACGTCGCAGTACATGTTGTCGCCCACGCGCAGGGTCGACGGGATACCGATTTCGTTGTTCTCATAGAACTTGGCCTTGTAGGCTTCGAGCATCTCCTCGTTCTCAATCTTGCCGCCATAGCGCAGACCGAAGAGGGCGTTGAGCGGATAACCCTCGCGCGAACTGGTATAGCCGCTCGACATGGTCACCGTACCGCCATAGTTCACCAATTCGCTGCGGGCGAAGGTGAAGGTGCCGCCGACAAAGTAGTTGAAGTCCTCGCCAATCTTGTCGCGCCAGGTGAGTTGACCCTCATAACCCCACGCCTCGAACTTACCGGCGTTCATGTCGGGAGCTGTGATACCCAGCACGCCCGGGTAGGTGACGGGTGCCAACATGTTGTCGTTCTTCTTCAAGAAGGCCTCGACCGTACCCGAAAGGCGGTTGCCAAACAAGCCGAAGTCCAAACCGATGTTGTAGTTTTTGATACGCTCCCACGAACGCGAGGTCGAGGCGAGCTTCGAAATCGAGAGGTAGGATGCCTGCGAACTGCCGAGCATGGCACCTGCCTGGGCATTGAGCGAGAACAGCGACACACCGTCGTAGTTCGAGATACCGCCCTGGTTACCCACCTCACCATACGAGAGACGGAGTTTCAGTTCGTCGACCCACTTCGAATCGCGCAGGAACGACTCCTCCGAGATGCGCCAACCGAGCGAGCCGCCCCAGAAGAAGGCCCAACGATTCTCGGGCAGGAACTTCGACGAGCCGTCGTAACGCATGTTGAAATCGATGAGGTAGCGCGATTTGTAATCGTAGTTGGCACGACCCATCATCGAGAGAATCGCGTGCTGGTATTTGTTCGTATCTTTCAACTCAACCACGCCTGCGCCGTTGATGTTCTCGAAATCTGGCTGGATGTTCTTGGCCTCGGCTCCATACTGCATGAAGTCTTTGAACTCGTACTGGCCTCCCAACATCACCTTGACATTGTGGTCGTCGGCGAAGGTGTGGTGGCCGGTCAGATAGCCCGTGAAGGTGTAGAAGTCGGTGCGGGCCGTCGTCTTTTTGTAGTACGAATCGTCGGCAATCGGCTCGGTGCGCACTTTCGTGTTACCTGCGTAGTTGTAATACTCGATCGACTTCGATTGCGTGTCACGGATGGCGTATGAGTTGCTGTAACCCATGTTCAGACTCATGTCGAGCCACTTTGTCAGGTTGGCATTGAAGGTCTCGCTGATGGTGATGCCCGTCACCGAGAGTTTGTTGTCACCGCCATATTCGGCTTTGGCTGCGGGCGAGCCCCACGTTCCCCATGCATACGGGAGACCGTTTTGCGACATGAGCGGCAGACCCGGCATCGGCATGTTGACCGTCAGAATGGCGCCTACCTGCGTAGGGGCTACCTGCTCCTGGCGGTTGTAGCCGATGACCGACTCCAATTTGAGCCAGTCGGTAATCTTGAACGAGTTGTTGATGCGGAAGTTGTAACGCTCGTTCTGGTTGTTTCCGAATTGGATGTTACTGCCATCATAAAGATAGCCGAGCGATACGCGGTAGTTGATTTTGTCCGAGCCACCCGTCACGCTCACGTCGTGCGTCGTCGAGTAGGCCGTGTCGAAGAGCGAACCGAGCCAGTTGGTCGTGTCGTCGAAGACAAAGTCGGCCACATCCGTAAAACCTGCCGCAAAGGGGTTGGGCGAGGTTTGCAGGTCGATGTAGGAACCTTTGTAGGCCTTGGCCAGCTGGGCATAGGTAATCCAGTTATCCGAGGTCTTACCATCGTTGGCCAGCGCCGTGAGGACCGAGTCGGCCCACTCGTCGATGGTCATCAGCTCGGGCATCAGACCCACGGTCTTGATGGAGAACGAGCCCGAATACTCGACGCGCGCCTGGCCTTCGGCACCCTTTTTGGTGGTGATGAGGACAACACCGCCGGCAGCACGCGAACCATAGATGGCTGCTGCTCCGTCTTTGAGGAAGCTCATCGTGGCGATATCCTGCGGGTTGAGGTTGCGCATCTCGTTGGTGCTGTCGAGGGCGATACCATCGACGATGATGAGCGGCGCAGCCGTATTGCGCGATACGCTTCCGCGCAGGTTCATGCTCCAACTCTCATCGCCCGGAGCGCTCGACGAACGGGTGATGATGACACCCGGCACTTGACCCTGCATTGCTTGCAGGGGGCTCGACAACGAGCCCTTCTCTTTGAGCATCTCGTCACCCACAACGGCGATGGCACCTGTCAGCGTCTCCTTCTTCTGCACGCCGTAACCCACCACCACGACATCGTCGATGGCCGTGGCATCTTCGGTCAAGGTGATGACCATGCCGTTCGAGAGGGCGATTTGAACCGGCGTACAACCGATGTAGGAGACCGTAATCGGTGTCCCCGAGGCTTCGTTCAGCACGAAATCACCATTCAGGTCGGTCGTTACGCCGCGCGTCGTACCGTCGACAATCACCGAAGCTCCGATGACCGGTTGCCCGAACGAGTCGATGACGCGACCTTTCACAGGTGTCTGTGCAAAACCGACACTGCATCCTACGATGGCTGCGAGCAGCATCGCCAGGTGCAAGAGTTGTTTTAGTCTGTTTTGATACATAAAAGGTTTGTTTTAAGTGAATAATTAAGTGATTCTATCTCATGTCGGCTTAAAGTGCTTCGCGCAGCATCGTACGCAGGTCGATGCGTGCTGCGAAGATGTGGTTCTCGACCGTACGTCGGCTCAATCCGAGGGTGAGCGCGATTTCATCGACCGAGCGATGTTCGTGAATATATAAAAGGTAGACTTCGGCCTTGCGACGAGGCATGCGGGCCACGCTCTCGGCTTCGAGGGCCTCCAACTCGTTCACGGCAACCTGCTCCTCAGTGTTGCGGGTCGAACGGGGTGCGTGGACAGCAAAATAGGCCGCAGCGCGTTGTGAACGGGCGTGGCGGCGCAGGTAGTCGATGACCAGGTTGTGGGCAATTGAGTAGATGTAGGCAATCAGGGTCTGTTCCGAGAGCAGGGTCGTCTGCTCCATCAGACGCAGGAAGAGCTCCTGCGTGAGGTCTTCGGCGTCGGCGGCATGGCCGATGCGCTTGACGATATACCCCCATACCCGCTGCCGATGGGTGGTGTAGGCAGCAGTCACAATCGCCTTCTGAGGGGTCAGATTTGCAGTTGCGGTTTGGGTGGTCATCGAATAGGTTTTCAGGTTGATAATGCAAATTTCGGCAAAATTTCATGGGGGGGGGTGGCTGTTTTGTAACGAATTTAACCCCCTTTTGCTCGGTAGCGGGAATCGTTACATACGCGCGTGTGGATAAAATGTAGTAGGTATTGTTACAAGTTGACCCCTTCGTCGCGCATGGAGCAAAAAAAAGGGCTTTGGAACGGAAAAGTGCGACCTGCGGGGGTGGAAATGTGCATAAAAAAGGTTATATTTGCATCAAACCTAACCCGAAACTATGCGTCGATTTTGCCTGCTCTGTCTGCTGCTCGTCACCGTACGGGTCGCCTTCGCGTCGGAGGAATACCTCTTCCGCATGCTCGATACGAACGACGGTTTGCCCGACAACAATGTTCGCAACATGACCATGTTGCCCGATGGGCTGATGGTCATCCAAACCTCGTCAATGCTCAACCTCTACGACGGTGCTTCGTGTCAAAACTATCGTTACGACCCCAACGAAATCCCCTACAACGAGTATAGCGGCCTGAGCAACATCTACTACGAAGCCGATGAACAGGTGCTGTGGCTGACCAACCGCGACCGCGTCTGGGCCTTCGACCTGCGTCGTCGCACCTTCGAATACGACGTCAGTGCACGCTTTGCCCCCTTTGGACTGATGGGCGAGGTGGTCGGCTTCTACCTCGATGCCGATGGCGACTATTGGGTCTCCACCTCCGAGGAGGTGTTGTGGCGGTGCGACCGCACGACACGCACGGCCACGCGCATCGAGCTCTTGCCGGGGATGGAGGCCCCGCTCGCCTTTGCGCAACACGACGACCGCATCTGGATGTTGTCTCGCAACGGGATGTTTGCCTGCTACGACATGGCCATCGGCTCCTTCCGCACGGCGGTACGCGATGCCGGTGCGATGTCGGCCAACGGGTCGAGTCGCATCGATCTGACCATCACCTCGGACGGCAACTTGTGGATGATGTTCGACCACCAACTGCTCTATTACGAGGTGGCGCGCAGTCGCATTGTGCCGGTCGAGGGGGTGGCACTCGGCAAGGGTGACCTCTTCACGACCATCAACCTCGACGTCCAAGACAATTTGTGGGTGGGTACGGCGCGTTCGGGTGTGCGCATCGTCGATGCCAAGACGCTGCGGGCCAAGCAACTTCCCTACCTGCAACAGACCAACGGCAAACGTGTCTACCACCACACCGACATCTCGAAAATCTATGTTGATCAGCGGGGTGGCGTCTGGGTGGCAACCCTCTCCGAGGGGTTGCTCTACTACCACAAAGATATTGTACACCTGCACACGATTAACGACAGCTCGCTGCGTGGCGGTCGCATGCCCGACGAGAGTGTCAAGTGCATGGTCGAGGATGCCGACGGCTCGATTCTGGTCGGTACGATTCATGGTCTGCTGCGCTACGACCCCCGCACCGAGCAGATGAGTATCCCCTGGCCCTCGTTGAGTGGCGAGTTGTGCATCAGCCTCTACCGCGACCGTCGCGACCGCATCTGGCTCGGCACCTTTTATAATGGTGCCTTCTGCATCGACCACGGGCGGATTCGCCACTATGTGTGGCCCGAGCAGTCGACCGTCGAAAACTCCTACCACGACGCTACTCCCAACTACAACTGCGTGCGCGCCTTCTATGAGGATGAGGCAGGCAACTTCTGGATTTCGGTCTATGGAGGTGTGGGACGTTTCGATACCCACGACGGCTCCATTGCACTGTTGAGTGAACGCCATCCGCTGTTGAGCCGTTTTATGACCGTGCGCGACATCTGCGAGGTGAAGTCCGGCGTCCTGATTTTCTCGGGCGACCGCGGTATCTTCGGCTACGATGTTGAGGCCGACCGATTGATGATGAGCTCGGCGGAGGAGGGAGCCTCGCTGTTGAGCAACCAGGTGCTGGTCGATAACCGCAACCGCATCTGGGTAGCCACCTCGGAGGGAATCGCGGTCATCGACCCGACGCGAGGTGAACGAACGATGGTGGGGGCCGACGACGGCTTCCCGACGGGCCATGTGATGAGCCTGGCGCTCGATCCGCTGGGTGATGTGTGGGCGGCGACATTCAGCCACCTGCTGCGCGTGAAGTCGATTGATACGGAGCAGCATCCCGAATTCTCGGTGGCGGCCTATGGTGTGGCGGATGGTGTCGAGGCCGGTGCTTTCTTCCAATGCTCGGTGCTGGCCCACTCGAATGGCAACCTCTACTTCGGTGGAGCCCACGGCATCAGTGAGGTGGAACCCGAACGCATCTACTCCGACCACCACGATGTGCAACCCCGCATCTCGTCGCTCTTCATTGCGGGTACCCGCATCGATGTGGGGGCCGAATTCAACGGGCGCGTGCTGTTGCCGGTCGAGTTGTCGCAGGCTGGCGAACTCCACCTGCGCCACGACGAGTCGTTCCTCACCTTCGAATTTTCAAACCTGAACTACGCCAACCCCTCGCACACGACCTACCGCTATAAGTTGGAGAACTTCGACAAGGAGTGGCGCGAAATCCATTCGCATCGTCTGGGACGAGCCACCTACACCTACCTCGAACCCGGGCACTATACGTTTCGGGTGATGGCGGCCGACAACGACATCGATTGGAGTTCGGAGGGCACCTCGTTCAGCTTTACGATTCATCCGCCCTTCTATCGCACGACGGCGGCGCTGGTCTTCTACGCCCTCTCGCTCTTGTCGGTATTGGTGGTGGGCCTGTACTATCTCTCGCGTCGGGCGCAACGTCGTTTCAAATACCGCCAGCTGCTCGAAAAGCAGCGTCAGCGCGAACAGCTCGACCAGATGAAGATGCGCTTCTATACGAACATCTCGCACGAATTGCGCACCCCCTTGTCGCTCATCCTGCTGCCGCTCGAAGGGTTGCGCCGCGAACTGGTCGATACGCCGTGGGCCTCGAAACTCGACACGATGCACCACAATGCCACACAGCTCCTGTCGCTCGTCAACCATCTGCTCGACTTCCGTAAACTCGAAATGGGCGGCGAACGGCTCCACCTGGTGCAGGGCAACCTTCCCGAATTTGTCGAGAATCAGCTCATCAACTTCCGCGAGGTGACCCAAAACGGAGGCATCCGTCTCAATTTCGAGAACGACATGGAGCATCCGGTGATGGTCTTCGACAAGGCGAAGATGGCGCGCGTGGTGAACAACATCCTGTCGAATGCGGTCAAATTCACCGCGCCGAACGGCATCATCAGTCTGCACCTCTCGCAGCAGACGGTCGAGGGGGTGGGGTATGCCTTGTTGGAGATTTCCGATACGGGCATCGGTATTCCGGCGCGTGACCTGCCCCGCATCTTCGATCGCTTCTACCAGAGTGAGCAGAAGGCGGGCAATGCCGGCTCGGGCATCGGCCTGAATCTGGTCAAGCAGTATGTCGAGATGATGGGCGGCACGGTGGGTGTGCAATCCGAGGAGGGGGCAGGTACCACCTTCCGTGTGCGCATCCCGATGAATCTGACCACCACCGAACAACCCGACACCGCCTTGGAGGCGGCCGAGCCGGAGACGCCCCAGCCCGTGCAGCCGGCGCTCGACGAGCGTCCGACGGTGATGGTGGTCGATGATAACGACGATTTCCGCAACTACATCGCCGCCGAGTTGGCGCGCAACTACCAGGTGGTGGTGGCTTCGAATGGCGAGGAGTGCCTCGAAAAGATTGCTACGGCCGAGCCGAGCGTGGTGGTGTGTGATGTGATGATGCCCACCATCGACGGTTTTGAGGTGACACGTCGCATCAAGAGCAATATCGAGACCTCGCACATCCCCATCATCCTGCTCTCGGCCCGCACGTCGGACGATGTGCGTCTCGAAGGGTACGAGACGGGTGCCGATGCCTATGTGACGAAGCCCTTCAAGATGGATTTGTTGGAGGCGCGTATCCGCAACCTCATCGACGAACGCCAACGACGTATCTCGAACTTCTCGCAGAATGCCGACATCGCCCCCACACATCTGATTGTGACGACCCTCGACGAAAAGCTGATGCAGCGCATCATGGCGAGCATCGAGCGCAACATGGACAACCCCGATTATTCGGTCGAGCTGCTCTCGTCGGATGCCGGCATGCACCGCATGAACCTTTACCGCAAGCTGCAATCGCTGGTCGGCATGCCGCCCTCGGAGTTTATCCGCACGATGCGCCTGAAACGGGCCGCACAGATTCTGCGCGACGACCCGAAGGTGACCGTTGTGGAGGTGTCGGACCGTGTGGGTTTCAACACGCCGAAATACTTCACGCGCTACTTCCGCGAGATGTTTGGGTGTACACCCTCGCAATATCGTACCCGTGAGACGGCGCAAAAGGGGTAGAAAATCGCTTTTTGGCACTTTTTTGTACGATTTCTCCCCAAGGAGGTGGTGAAATCGAGAAATAATTTCTATCTTGCCAGCTCATTCGCTTAAATAAAGGTTGGTTATGAAAAAACAATGGACACTTTTTGTCGGGTTGCTGGCCCTCGTGATGCCGTTGCTGGCGGGCGCTGCACCCGTGAAGGTCGACAAGGCGAAGGCGGTGGCTTCCGAATTCTTTGCGCAACATGCCGCTTCGCGCTCGACCGTTTCGTTTGATTTGGTTTGGACCGGCGAAGAGGCCGGTGGTCGTTCGGTCGCCGAGCCTGCCTACTACCTCTTCAACCGCACCGATGCCCCGGGCTTTGTGCTCGTTGCCGGCGACGATGCAACGGCTCCGATTTTGGCCTATTCGCTTGAAAACAGCTTCTCCAAGGTCGAGGGGATGCCCTCGAACCTGCGCTGGTGGCTCGATAATCTGCGACAAACGATTCTCGATGCCCGAGCCTCGGGGAGTGCACAGCATGCCGCCTGGGAGGGTGGTCGCGGTCTTTCGCGTGCCGGTGGCGAGAAGAAACTGAATACGGCTAATTGGGGTCAGAGTACTCCCTACAACCTCCAATGCCCTGTGCTCCCCGGTATGAGTGAGCCTGCTGTGACGGGTTGTGTGCAGACGGCCGCTGCCATCATCTGCCAGTACAACCGTTGGCCCACGGCACCCAATGGCACGACGGCCCTCGGGTACTCTTACACGATGAATAATGGAACGAAGGTTACGATTCCGGCACGCACGTTGGCCGCGTCGTACAACTACGACCAGATGCCGAATGACTATTTCCGCATTTGGTACGAGAATGGCCAAGCCTACGGCCAGATACTCTACGACGATACGCAGGCCGCAGCCGTGGCTACGCTGATGGCCGACCTCGGTGTGATGAATCAGGCTACCTATGACACGGAAGAGGCCGGAGGTACGGGGGCAACATCGACTGATTTTTATGCCACAATGACCTCTTACATGCGTTACAGCAAGGAGGCGTCGTTGGTTTATCGTGCCGGTTATTCCGATACGGAGTGGATGAAGATGATGCAGACCGAGATTGACGCCAATCGTCCCGTCTACTATTCGGGTGCCGGTCAGCAGGGTGGCCACGCCTTTGTGATGGACGGCTACCAGGGCGATGATAAGTTGCACTTCAACTGGGGCTGGGACAGTATGGCCAACGGCTATTATGCAGCCTCCAACCTCAATCCGAGCGGTGCCGCCTTTAACGAGGGACAGGATGCCGTCATCGGTCTGGTCAAGGATGAGCAGGGCACTTCGACGTATGCCGATGTGCTGTTGCTTGGCCCTTCGGTCGATCACAGTGGCTTTGTCGGATTGAGCGATTTGAAGAGCAAGCCGATTGTCGGACTTGGTTTCAAAATGGAGATTCAATACCTCTGGAATATGGGTATGTCGGATTACTTCGGCAAAATTGCCTTTGGCCACTTTGCCCGCAATGGTCAATTGCGCGGCCTGATTTCGGATGAGAAGAGTGTAAATATGCAGGTGAGTGGCGGATATGGACATACGGCCAATAATGCCCTTAGCTGCAAACTGACCCAGACGGTGATGCCGGGTGATTACATCGCACTGCTCTTCTGGCAGCGTAAAACCAACGAGTGGGAGGAGGTGCGTGCCTACTACGAGGGAACGACTACGCGCATCACCCTGCTCGAACTCGACAACGAAACGATTGCCGACGGCACGAAACTCTTCTACGACCGCACCACGAAGCGTTTCTCGATAAAGAGCTATGCGGGGCTGACCGTCACTCTGCGCAACAGCAGCGGCGCCACGGCCCTCACGCTCGAAACGACCGGTGAGGAGCAGACCATCGATCTTCCCGCAGGCAGCTATACGCTCACGGTGGGCGACGAGGCCGAAGGGTTGGCCGTCTCGGTGAATGTGAAATTATAGGATGAAACAAAAAGCATGAAGACAATGAAAAAGTGTATACAATATATGGTGATGCTGCTCTTCGTAGTGACTTTGGCAGCATGTAGCAGCGGTTCGGAGGGTGGCCCCGACTACGATTCGCCCGATTATGGCAAATTGGTGATTACGCACACGAACAAGGATTTCTCGGCCATCCCCACCTTTACCGGTAGTGAAATTACCGGTACGATTACATGGAGCGACGGCCAGAGTGAGGAGTATAAGAAGGCCACCGTGCACATCTACGAGGGGGCTGCCCCCTATGTGGTAACCTATGACTTGTGGAAAGCCGAGAAGGTGACTATTCCCGGGTTGGGAGGGTTGCGCGAGGTGGATTTCTCTCAGTTCTAACAGAAAACTCCTGCCTGAATTTCAGGCAGGAGTTTTTTTTGTGGTGTTTGTATGTGCATCAGCGAGTGAAACGATAATAGGTTCCCAACGGCAACTCCTTGCCGGCGTGGTCGGTGAAGGTCAATTCGCCCCACTGCTCAATGCCCGACGGTGTGCCAAAGGCCTGACGCACGGCTGTGCGGGCCAGGGTCGATGAGAGCCCCATCGAGTAGAGGTTCAACACCAAGAAGGCCCCCTGCGGCTCCAAGAGTTGGGCACAGCAGGCCAACATCTGGCCGATGTGCTCCTCCAACACCCACTTCTCGCCATTCGCCCCGCGGCCATAGGCCGGCGGGTCGAGAATGATGCCGTCGTAGCGATTGCCGCGACGCACCTCGCGTTGGACAAATTTCAGGGCATCTTCCACCATCCAGCGTACCCCGTCCAGGCCGCTATGCTCCATGTTTTCGCGGGCCCACGTCACAACCTGCTTCACCGAATCGACGTGTGTCACCTCGGCACCTGCGGCACGCGCAGCCAGCGTAGCACCCCCCGTATAGGCAAAGAGGTTCAACACGCGCGGCTGCCTGGTGGCTTGCAGGGCTCGGCACTGCTCGTAGATGAAGTTCCAGTTGGCCGCCTGCTCGGGAAAGATGCCGACATGCTTGAACGAGGTGAGGGCCAGACGCATCCGAAGGTGCATCTCTCCATGGTGGTAATCGACCGTCCAGCGGTCGGGCATCTGCGGTTTCAGCCGCCATTCGCCCCGCTCCTCGCTGCGCGTATCACGCAGAAACGAGGCGTCGGCCAGACGTTGCCACTCGCTCTCGGCGAGGCTCTTGTGCCAGATGGCTTGTGGCTCGGGACGGCGTGTGACATAGCGTCCGAAACGCTCCAATTTTTCAAAATCGCCCGTGTCGAGGAGTTCGTAATCCGCGAAATTGGGGCTCAGTTGCTCTTGCATACTATTTGGTAGAATCAATCAAACTCATTTCGCACCGCTTGCAATCAAATTCGAGACGGTAGCGGTGGCCGCCTGTTTCGAGGTAGAGGTCGCCTTTCAGCCGCGGCCGCTCCTTCAAACACTCGCCCAACTCGCGACGCAGGCAGTAGGCCGAGCGCATCACACAACTTCCCACGGTTGTGGTTGCCAACTCCAACGGCTCGACAATGCGCTCAACGCCGTGGTCACGATAGAAAGCCTCGGCACGCGCGTTGGTGACATTCTCGTCGGCCGTAACCGTTGTGTGGGGGTAGCGGGCTGACGGCTCCTCGTTGCGCGGGAAGTGGGGTGGTTGCAGCTCTTCGTGCAGCGACAGCAGGCGCTCCATCGCATCGCGTCGCATCTCGGCTACCAGCGAGGCGGGTACAAACCACTCCTCGCCGTGCACCTCGCCCCCGTCAATACGAAAAATCGTGTCGCCCGTACGCATCACCTGCTGTTCGAGCGATGTGCGGTTTTTGGTGGGCTGCTGAGCCGCATCGAGGGCTACGCGACGTGAAACTTCGACGTGTGCGTTCGTGCAGTCGGTATAGCGCAGACTTACCCCTTCGGCCGTGGCCGTCACCTCGCATCGCGCAGAAATCAGGCGACGTGTACGGCTGGCAGCCAATCGTTTGTGGAAGAGGTGGTCGTAGTTGCGGTAGAGGGGGGTGCCTTCGGCAACGCGCTCCATCTTATTGGGGGTAATCCAGGTGCCGTTTACGGCGTTGATGTTGGTGCCAATCAGCCCCTCGGGGGTACGCAGGCAGATGCCGTCGCCGGCAGCTAACGGCTGCGAGGTCTCGACCCGATAGCCACGTCCCGAGCACTGCACCACACGGCCCAGATACTCCCCCACAGCCTTGGGGGTGTCGAACGAGGCTACCCCGCGGCATTTGCCGTCGAAGTAGTAGGTCGATTCGCCGCGGGTAAAACTCTTGGCCGTGTCGGGCTCGAAATCGGGCAGGCTCTCCCCGAAGGAGGCGCGTTGCAAGGTTGGGCGCGAGCACAACGCCTTGTCGAGCGCGCGACGGTAGCAGGCCACCACATTGCGAATGTAATCGGTATCTTTCAACCGTCCCTCGATTTTGAACGAGGTGACCCCCGCATCGAGCAGTTCGCCCAGATGTGCCGAGAGGTTTAGGTCGCGCACCGAGAGCAGGTGCTTGTCGGCCAGATAGACCTTTCCGCGTCCATCCGTCAGCGACCATCGCAGGCGGCAGGGCTGACTGCAACCTCCGCGATTTCCACTGCGCGACGACATCGAACGCGAGAGAAAGCAGCGACCGCTGTACCCCACACAAATGGCTCCATGCACGAAACACTCCACCTCGGCCGTGGTCGAGGTGGCGATGGTGCGAATCTCATCGAGTGAGAGGGCGCGTTCCAAAATGACGCGCGAGAAACCGGCCTCTCCCAGAAAACGCGCCATTTCGGGCGTGGCGACCTGCACCTGAGTCGAGGCATGCAGCTCGCAGCCGAGCTCCATGCGGCGATAGGCCATATCCTGCACGATGAGTGCATCGACCCCCGCTTCGAGCAGGGCACGGGCATCCCGTTCGGCCTCGGCCACCTCCTGCTCCCACAGCAGGGTATTCATCGTGGCGTAGACGCGAACCCCATAGCGATGGGCATAGCGTACTACGCGACGAATCTCGTCGACCGAGTTGGTGGCTGCCTGACGAGCTCCGAAGCGGGTGCCCCCGATGTAGAGGGCATCGGCTCCATAATCGACAGCCGCCACTGCTGCCGCGTAGTCCTTTGCCGGCGCCAATAGTTCGATGCGTTTCATGCGAGGATGAATAATTTTCCCACAAAATTAAGATAAATTTTCAAATTGTTTTGTAATTTTGTGGTTCGTAACGCGAAATCCGAATAAAAATAGATTATACGATGCTTACAATCAAGCAAATCCGTGATGACAAAGAGTTGGCCGCCAAGAAGTTGGCCAAGAAGGGCGTGGATGCTGCCCCCGTCATCGAGAAGATTATCACGCTCGACGACCGTCGTCGTGCCATTCAGGTCGAGTTGGACAATACGCTCGCCGCGCAGAACAAGGCAGCCAAGGAGATTGGACAGTTGATGGGCCAGGGTCGTCGCGATGAGGCCGAGGAGCGCAAGCGTTTCGTGGCCGAGCTCAAAGAGAAATCGGCACAACTGCAAGCCGAGTCGAAATCGGTGCAGGAGGAGTTGAATAGTGCGATTGTCTCACTCCCGAACTTTCCGGCCGACATCGTGCCCGAGGGTAAAACGGCCGAGGACAACGTGGTCGTGAAACTCGTCGAGAACTACACCACGCTGCCCGAGAATCCGCTGCCCCACTGGGAACTCGCCTCGAAATACGATATCATCGACTTCGATCTCGGCGTGAAGCTCACCGGAGCCGGTTTCCCCGTCTACAAGGGGAAGGGTGCCCGTCTGCAACGTGCCCTGATCAACTATTTCCTCGACTGCAATACGGCGGCCGGCTATCAGGA
>CAZTCM010000002.1:0-41688 GCA_964612285.1 uncultured Alistipes sp. | reverse complement strand
TCAGTGCTCCGTCTACGCCGTCGAGCAGTAATCGGCATCTTTGCCCTCTTCGAGCGAGCCTTTGCGGTCGGCGATGCCGATGATTTCGGCCGGCGTGAGGGTCATCATGCGCACGGCATCAACGAGCGGCACCTCGGCCAACTCGACCATCGTGCGCACCAGGCGGTCGGTCGTAGCCACCGAGCCGGCAAAGGCCGTGCGGTCGGGCATCTTCGCCACGCCATCCTCGATGATGACGCGCTGACCATTCTTCAAACTGCCCAGAATCGACTCGCCGTCGGGCATGCCGGCACCACGCATTGCATCGGTGCAGAGGGCAGTCCGCTTCGGACCCTTGAATTTGTAGACGAATTGCAGGAGCGGCTTCGGGAGATGCACGCCGTCGGCGATGATTTCGACGGTCATGCCGTCGATGAGGTAGGCAGCCTCCAAGACGCCCGCATAGCGGAAGGCATTGCGTCGCGAGACGGTCGACATGGCCGAGTAGAGGTGGGTGACATGCGTATAACCTGCCTCGAACGCCTCCTTCGTCTCCTCGTAGATGGCGTCGGTGTGGGCAATCGAGGGCAACACCCCGCGCTCACGCAACACACTGCCCATTTCGAGGGCCCCCTCCAACTCGGGGGCAACGCTCCAACGCACGATATCCTGCGAGGCATCGAGAATCATCTCATACTCCTCAAGACGCGGATGTTTCAGGTAGGCAGGGTCTTGGGCACCGCACTGCTTGGGCGAGAAGTAGGGGCCTTCGAGGTGCAGGCCGATAAACTTAGCGCCTTTTGTATTGAGGGCCTTGGCTTTGCGATAGGTCTCGAACGTAGCCAACAGCTCCTCGTTCGTGCTGGTCAGCGTCGTCGGCACCAAGGCCGTCGTGCCGTGGGCAGCATGTGCCTCGGCGGCACCGAGGTAGGCCTCGACCGTGCCGTCCATGAAATCGTGTCCGCCACCGCCATGCACATGAATATCGATGAAGCCGGCCGAGACATAGCATCCCTCGGCATCAATCACCTCGTCATCGGCACTCGGCACGGCGAATTCCGAGGCGACAACCGCCTCGATGCGCCCCTCGCGGCAAATGAGCGCCCGTCCCTCCTCGATACCGTAGGGGGTCACCAGACGTCCGTTGCGAATAATCAATCGTTTCATACTGCTATCTCCACGAGTTGATTTTGTGTCCCTTCACGGCGAAGAAGACCAGATAGAGGAAGCAGGGGACCAGTGTCCAGTAACCCAGACGCAACGACGACATCTCGGCGAAGTAGCTGTACACGAGCGGCAGCAGGGCGTTGCCACACAGACCCATGATGAGCAGCGACGAGCCGGTCTTCGTGTGCTTGCCCAACCCGCGAATCGAGAGGGGCCAGATGCCGGCATAAATCAACGCATTGGGGAATCCCAGCAGACAGAGCAGGAAAATCGAGGCGTTGGCCGTGTGTCCGAAAAGCGACATTTCGAAGTCGGCGAAGACCACCCCGAGCGAAATGAGCAGACCCATCACCGTGCAGCAGACAAGTGCCTTCTGCTGCGAGAGGTACTTCGGGATGAGGATGATGCCGAGGATGTAGCCCAGCATCGTGCATCCCAACGTGTAGGAGGGGAACACCTTGGCCTCCAACAGGTCGATGTTCATCGAGTTGGCGTAGTTGATAATCGTGTCGATGGCAATCACCTGCGTGCCGACGTGGAAGAAGATGGCCAGCACACCCAAAATCAGGTAGGGATAGTCGAAGATGCGCTTCTTCGTTGCCTCGCCCTCGGCGGCGCTGTCGTCGGCATTCTGCTCGTCGGTATTGATTTCAGGCAGCACCGAATAGCGGATGCCGATGCCAAAGGCCAACAGCAATACACCCAACATGGCGTAAGGCACAATCACGCGACGAATCAGCTCGTCAAGCATTGCCGCCTGCGCCGCAGCGTCGAGCGTACCCGACTCGATGAGTGCGAAGAGCTCCTTGTCGCTCGCTTTGAGAATCAGCGCAGCGAAGACCAGCGGCGAGATGATGCCGGCGAATTTGTTGCAGATGCCCATGATGCTGATGCGACGTGCGGCGCTCTCAATCGGGCCGATGATGGTCACATAGGGGTTGGCAGCAGTTTGCAGGATGGCCAAACCCGTACCAATCGAGAACAAGCCGAGCAGGAAGAGCTCGAACTCACGCACCAAGGCCGCCGGCACAAAGATGAAGGCACCGAGGGCCATACACATAAATCCATACATGATGCCTCGCTTGAAGCCCACCTTTTTGAGCAGAATGCCCGAGGGGACCGCCATCACAAAGTAGGCGATGTAGAAGGCAAAGGCCACCAGATAGGACTGGAAATGCGACAGTTCACAACAGATGCGGAAGTAGGGAATCAGAATCGAATTGACCCACGACACAAATCCGAAGATAAAGAACATGGCGGCCAGAATGGCAATCGAAACCAAGTAGATGCGTTTCGAGCCGACAGCATTGGTTTGTTCCATTACGAAAAATACGGTTAGTAAATAAAAGGTTGCATTTTTTCGAATACAAAGGTAGCCCCTCTTCGACGAAGGGCTACCCTAAAAAACGGCAATCATTACTCAAAAAACGCAGAAAGGAGGGGCAAATCCCTACTTTTTGCGATATTCGATGGGCGAGCACCCCTTGTGTTTTTTGAAGATGCGCGACACGTTGTTATAATCCTTGAATCCCACCCGCGAAACGATGTCAATGAGCGACAAATCGGTCGTTTGCAACAGTTCGGCCATGTGGTCGCAGCGGCAGTTGAGGATGTATTGATAGATGGTCGTGTGGAGTTCGTTTTTGAATTTGACCTCGAAATTACGGCGTGAAAGGGGTATCTCGGCCAGCAGACGCTCGATGGAGAGCTCCTCATGGTAGTGCTGGTCGATGTATTTGACCACCTTCATCACATAGGGATCGCGGATGTTGTGACGCTCGGTCGATTGACGCAAGACGATGCGCTTGGGGTTGATGACGATGTTGAAAGCCCCCTCTTGCTCGTGGGTCAATTGGCGATGAATCAGGTTGCCGATGGCATAACCACCCTTCTCCACTTCGAGCACGATGGAGGAGATTGGCGGGTCGGAGATGTTGCACATCAGTTCGTCGTTATCGACGCCGAGCAGGGCAATCTCATCGGGAATCGCGAGGTTGCAAATCTTGCAAATCTCGGCAAGGAAGAGGGCGTGGGCATCGTCGCAACAGAACAAAGCCACGGGCTTCGGCAGCGACTGCAACCAGGCGCTCACCTCGTCGCGCAGCCCAATACCCTCGCCATTACACTGGAAATCAAACAGCTCTACCCTCCCCCTTGCAATTTCTAATTCCTCGCGGAAGCCCTGCAAGCGTTCGTCCGACCACACCACATCCTTCACCCCGAAGTAGGCGAAATTGCGGTACATGCGACGCAGGAAGAATTGTGCCGCCATCTTGCCCGTACCCTTGTAGTCGCCCGTGAGGTTTGAGAAGGTGGTGCTGCGATGGTGGTAGTTTTGCAGTACGACGGGGATGCCCAACTCTTTGAGGCGGTCGGCCGTCTCAAAGTTCCATTTGCCGATGATGGCATCGGCCTTCCACTCTTTGGCCCAGCGAATGACACCCTCCTCGCCATAGAGCTGGCTGTAATGCGAGGGCATGCGATAAAAGAGCCAGGGGCCGTGCTCTTTGGAGTACTCCACAAGGCCGGTCAGCAAGCGACGGTCGAAGTCGCTCGAATAGTCGATAAGCAGCAGTATTCGAACCATGGGTCCTTTAGGCTTTTGCTCTTCCATCCTCCTGTTTTATCCGCTGTTTGGTCACAAAGATAACGCTTTTCAACCAATTTTGGTATCAAAATCCTCATATAAAATAATAAAATCGTTCGCTTCCCTCAAAAAAAGCAAAGAGCCGCCCCGACAATCCCTGTCGGAACGGCTCTTTGCCGGCTGTTTTCGGAGGGGCTACAACCCGCGGTTGCGCAACAGCGCATCAATCTGCGGCTCACGCCCACGGAAGGCCTTGTACATCGTCATACCGTCATCGATACCGCCCGGGGTGAGGATGTGTTGGCGGAACTTCGCGGCCACCTCCGGATGGTAGATGTCGCCCGTCTCGGCAAAGGCCTCAAAGGCATCGGCATCGAGTACCTCGGCCCAGATGTAACTGTAATAGCCGGCCGTATAACCACCACCCATCGTGTGGCTGAAATTGGTCATGCGGTAACGGGGCAAAATCTGCGACGGGATGCCGCGGGCTGCGAGTTTCTCGGCCTCGAACTCCATCACGTTGAGCTGCTCGGGCACTTCGGTCAGCACATGCAGGTCCATGTCGCTGAGCGAGGCGGCGAGGTACTCGACCGTGGCAAAGCCCTGCCCATATTTGGCGCTCTGCTGAATCTTCTCGACGAGCTCCATCGGCATCACCTCGCCCGTCTCGTGGTGCTTGGCGTAGATGGCCAACACCGCAGGCTCGAAGGCCCAATGCTCGTTGATTTGCGACGGCAGCTCGACGAAGTCACGCTCGACACCGCCCACACCGTTGTAGTGCACATCGCGCATAAAGCTGTGCAGCGCATGGCCAAACTCGTGGAAGAGGGTCTCGACGTTGTCGATGCTCTGCAATGCGGGGCCGTCACCCGTCGGGGCGGTCATGTTGCAGCAGTTGACCACAATCGGGATGATACGCTCATCCCCCTCGTAGCGCTGACCGCGGAACGAGGTGCACCAGGCACCGGCACGCTTCGATTCGCGCGGGAAGTTGTCGCTGTAAAAGATAGCGAGCGTCGTGTCGTCACGGTCGGTCACCTCATAGGCCTTGGCCGTCGGCTCGTAGGCGGGAACCTCGGCCGTAATCTCGCGGAACGAGAGCCCATAGAGTTCGCCGGCAACGTGGAAGATACCCTGCATCACATTGCCGATTTCGAGGTAGGCGCGAATCTCCTGCTCGTCAATGGCAAATTTGGCCTGTTTGGCCTTGTCGAGGTAGTACATGTAGTCCCAGCCGGCGGGCTCGAACGAGTGGCCCTCCTTGCGAATCTCGGCGCGGATGTCCTTCAACTCCTCCTTAGCCTTCTTCACGGCCGGTGCCCACAATTGGTCGAGCAGGGCATAAACCGCCTCAGGGGTCTTGGCCATGCGCTGTTCGAGGGCCATTTCGGCATAGTTGCGGTAACCCATCAGACGTGCCTTCTCCAAGCGCAGGGCAACCAATTGGGCCGAGATGGCCTTGTTGTCGTATGCGTTGTCGCGGTTACCGCGGTTGTAGTAGGCGTGATAGACCTCCTCGCGCAGGGCACGGTTCGAGCAGTATTGCAACACGGGGTTGCAACTCGGGCGCTGCATGTTGAACATCCACTTGCCGGCCTGGCCCTGCTCCTCGGCCATCTTGGCCGCGGCCGCGATGTTGGCCTCGGGGAGACCGGCCAGCGCTTCGAGGTTATCGACCGTCACAAAGGTGTTGTTTGTCTCGTGCAGCAGGTTCTGCGAGAAGGTGAGCTGCAACATCGAAATCTCCGTGTTGAGCTCGCGCAGACGCGCCTGTTGCTCGGCACTGAGTTCGGCACCACTGCGCACAAACCGCTTGTAGGTGTTCTCCAACAACTTTTGCTCCTCGCGCGTGAGGTTGAGCGCATCGCGCTGTTCGTAGACTGCCTTCACGCGCGCAAAGAGGGGCGCATTGAGGTTGATGTCGTCCGAGTGGGCCGATTGCAGGGGCGAAAGCTCCTTCTGCAAAGCGCGCGTGGCATCGGTCGAGTTGCTGCTCGACAAAGGGCCGAACGTGCCGCCCGCCTTGCGCAACAGGGCACCGCTGCGGTCGAGGGCAGCGATGGTATTCTCGAAGGTCGGAGCCTCCTCGTTCGTGACGATGGCCTCGATTTCGGCCTTCTGCTCCTCCATGCCGCGCAACATCGCCTCGCGGTAGTGGTCGATGGTAATCTCCTCGAAGGGGGCAATCCCATAGGGGGTGTCAAACTCGGCAAAGAGCGGGTTCTCGGGGGTGCAGTCGCAACTGCACAGCGCGGCACTCGCTGCCGCCATCAAAAAGAGTCTCTTCATGGGTAATCGTAGCTATAAAATAAATGAATGTGATGCGGAATTTATTTGAGGTGTCGGTCGGCGAAGTCGAGGAACATTCCCCAATCATAACGGGTCAGGTCGTGCTTACCGGCGCGGATGTGGAAGCCCACGGCCCCTTCGTGCAGCGGTGTGTGAATCGGCGGCAGAGAGTCTTGCTGCAACCCCTTCAATCCATAGAGTTCATAGACGGGCGAGGCGCGACGCGCTGCGAGGTATTCGCCCAGACCGTCGGCATATTGATCCTCGGCGGCACTCGCTACATAGACCGGCCGAGGGGCAATCAATGCAATCAACCCCTGCTGATCGACCCGCATCGCCTCCTCGTTCTCGCTGTAACGATTGTAGTTGTCGCAGAACCAATGGGGGAAGCGTTTGTTGATGGCAGCCACCGACTCCTTCTTTTTGCGGATGGCAAGCGCGGCTCCGGTACACCCCGAGGCATTCGAGACCACCAGCGCAAAGCGTCGGTCACGGGCACCGGCCCATAGAGCCGTCTTCCCCAGACGCGAGTGGCCCAAGAGGGCTACACGCGAAGCATCGACCGCCGCATCGGTGTCGAGATAATCCATGGCACGGGATAACCCCCACGCCCAGGCGCTGATGGTGCCCCACTCGTTCGGGGCGGGATGCTGTTGGCCGGCACGATAGAAGAGCGGATGGATGCCGTTCCGAAACCCGTCGTCAAAGTCGGGGTCGACATCCCCCCGATAGAGCGTTGCGAAGCCATAGCCGCGCTGCAAAATCAGCTCGATGGGCCAACGCGATGCAGACGCACCTCGTGGCGGAGTGTTCTTCAACGCCTCACCGCTCGGCGCATTGACCGAAACTAGAATCTGCTCGTCGGGATGCGTCTGGTGATTGCCCGTGAAATTCATCGCCAGGAACAGAGGCACGGGCCCTGCTGCCTCGGCCGGCAGGTAGATGAGGAGCAGGATGGGATGCGCCAGCCCTTGCAGATGGATGGCCACCTGTTTGCGGCGCGCCAGGCCGTTCAAAGCCTGCGGCGTGTCGTCGAGCACCTCAAAATGCATCGGTATCTGTCGCGACGGGAGTTTGCCATAGACCTCCTCCTCGAAGAAGCGGAAGATGACGGGACGATGAATCTGCCCCCACGCTTCGACCGAACCAAAGCAGAGCGGCTCGGCGCCATAATGATGCGTGTGCAGGACCTCCTCCTGGGCCGAGATGGGCACTGCGGTCACGAGGGCCCACGCCACCGCTACAAGGTGTAGATAGTGTTTCATGGTCGTCGAAAGTTGCGTTCGTTTGGACAAAAGTAGTCGTTTTACCACAAAAAACAAAAAGCGCGCACCTTCCCCCGAAAACTTTTTGTACATTTGTCGAAACAATCAACCGCCATGGCAGACAACTATTTGGAGAAGAAGATGGAGGAGTATCGCGCTCGTCCTACGCGCAAACCCGCCTCGCACACGCCGACCTCGCTCGGTCGCCTGCTGCTGAAAAATCGCTCGGTGAGGGGCTACGACCCCTCGTTTACGGTGCGCCCCGACCAGATGCGCTCCATCTTGGAGGTGGCCACACGCTGCCCCTCGGCCATGAATCGGCAGGGGCTTCGCTTTCGTGCGGTGCTTGCCGACGAGGCCGAGCGGGTGTTGCAGGGGTTTCATCTGGGCGGGGCGCTGCCCGAGTTGGGGCTCCCCCTCCCCGGCACCGAGCCACACGCCTTCATCATCGTCTGCCCCGCCGTCGAACCCGACAACTACCTCTATATCGACCTCGGCATCACGGCGCAGAGCATGCTGCTGCGCGCCACCGAGTTGGGGCTGAATGGGATTATGATTGGTTCGTTCGACAAGGCCCGCCTGCAACGCGAATTCAACCTGCCGACCCTCCCGCTGCTGCTCATCGCCCTGGGCAAACGCGCCGAGCAGATTGAGGTGGTCGACATCGCCGCAGCGGAATCACACGCCTACTATCGTCGCGAGGGGGTGCACTATGTCCCCAAGGTACGCCTCGACGACCTGCTGCTGAAATAGGGGCTCCCCGAAGAATGGCTATAAGGACGGTCGCCCAAAATTCATCCACCACGTCTTTGCGAGCGGCCCTTTGGGACGCGTGGCAATCTGAACAGACGCAGGGACGGTCGTAGCGCTTTTTTAGATCGCCACGAGCCTCGTGGCTCTCGCGATGACGTACCCCTTAAAAAAGAAGCCCGCCCGACAAATTTTGTCGAGCAGGCTTTTCTGGAAAAAGGCCAAAATTAGAACTTCAAGCCCACCGAAATGGTCAGATAGTCCACCTTGGTCTCTTTCGCCAACTCGGTAAAGTCGGTCGTGTAACCAACACCCAACGCAAATTTATTATACTCGACATTTACACCGAACGAAGCACCCAACGTAAAACGCTTGGCATCTGCTCCACCATCTTCCGGCTTATCAAAGAAATCTAATTTTTCGCCATCTGCCTCCGCCTTCAAAATAAGGTTGCCACGCATATTGACTCCGGCATAGGGCGCAAGCGTAAATTGATCGGAGAGGGCAAACTTCCAGGTCGCCAATACCGGAACATTAACAGCCAAATAGGTATAATCTACCTCATAACCTTCATACCCGGGAATATCATCCTTACCAAAGCCGTACATCACGTTCACGCCGGTTTCCAAGAAGAGCGGCTGGCCCTGCATCAGATTAAATCCGCGCGTCCAACCTGCCGACAAACCCGTCAAGCTGATTTTCTCAATGTTGATAGGACTATACCCCACCGATACACGGTTGTAGTTCTCCGTATCGGCTACGGCACCACTCGATTTCTTGCTGCTGTTGGCAAACTGGGCCGAAGCAGTCGTTGCAATGGCCATCAAAGCCACCGTCAGCATAAGCGTCAATTTCTTCATAGTAAAAGATGTTTAAGTAATTAAAAAAGTTGTTGTTAATATAGGAATGTCATGCGCCAAATGTTGGCCGTGCCATCCGCGCTGCCACGCTGCGAGATAAAGTAGATGTAACTACCATCTTGGCTCCAAACAGGGCTCAAATCGTCAGCGGCATGGTAGGTTAATTGTGAGAACGAGGTGCCGTCGAGGTGACAGGCAAAGAGGTCGGTGTTGCGGTAGACGAGCGATCCGGTCTCGATGACGCTCTCACCCACAAAGAGAATCCATCGGCCGTCGGGCGAGATGGTGGGCGACGAGAAACTGCGCGCAGGGTCGGAGATGATGCACTCTTCGATGCCCGTCTCGTAGTTTATCTTCCAAATCTCGGTACGACTGCTGTTGTTCGTACGCGAGCAGAGAAACGCCTTTTCGTTCGGCACGGGGCAGGGGTTCATACCCGAGGTGTAGCTCGACAAAAAGTTATTGGTGGTATCATAGCCCCAAATGCTGAGGCTGTTGGCCTCCTGACGCGCAAAGAAGACCTGCTTCATGTCGGGCGAGTAGACCGGCGAGTAATCTTTGTTGGCCGAGGTCAGTTGACGGCAGATGTACCCCTGCTTGGCACTCGTGCGGAAAATCTGATTGGTCGCGCCACGCTGCTCCGAGAAGCAGATGTATTCGCCATCGGGCGAGTAGCTGAAATCGAGCACCATCTGACGGTTGGTACGCTGCACCGAGCCACCCTGCTTCCCCAACTCTTTGACAAAGATGTTGCTGGACTCGTTACGGAAAGAGAGATAGGCAATGTGCGTTCCCTCTTTCGAAATGTCCAACACGCGGTTGGTCATCCAATTCAAAACTCTTGTGTTTCGCTTGACCAAAGGCAGGCAGACATAGTCACTGGCCGAGGTGACCTGCATAAAATCGATTCCCGACTCTTCGGGGACTGTCACCACCGAATAATCAACCTGCTGCGCATGTACAGCCAAGGTGCCGACCGCGGCGAGCAACATTGTAAGGGTTCTTAAGTAGCGCATGTTTTGTTTTTTGTGCAAAGGTAACGTATCGAGCCTCGACAAACTCCTACCATGCGCAGCCAATCCCGCAACACTCCCGTGGCTAAGATTACCGCTCTGAATCGGGGCGAAAGGTATCGGACAAGTCGGCAAAGAAGTCGTGGTTGAGCACGCGCGAGATACGTTCCAGCAAGTGTGTGTCAATCGACGCCTTCTGAAAAATCCGATAGATGTTCGAACGGTCGTAGGCCAATTTGCGGGCGAGCCAACTCACGCCGCGTTCTTGGCGTTCGAGTTCGGCTTTAATCTCCTGTCCGATATGCTTCATGGTTTGGGCATGGGACCGGCCTTGCGGTCGGCAGCAAATTCTCCGTTCGACTCCTGCACGGGAGGGGTTTCTAAAAAACAGAAAGTGTGGAGTCGATTCGTCTATTTCAAAGAAGGTTGTGGAATGACCCAAGCAAAAATAAACGATACGCTACCCCACACCTGAACAGATATCGAGTAGCGCCCTCGTTTCGAGAAGGAGCCCGTCTTATCCACATCAGGAATGAGTGCTCTTCGTCGTCCTTTTGCTTTTGAAAACTTCCACATTTTCTTTGAAGGAGCGCGAAAACACTTTCATCAAAATATGTCCGCCAAACGAGTTGGCAGGACAAAGATACGAATAATATTTCAACCACAAAAACCTCCCACGGAGAAGATGTCGGGGTGCGATGCTCTCTTTTGTACTATTTTCGTATTTTTACGAATTTCCCGACGCTCGGGAGTGGCCGATATTGGGTATTTTTGCATCAACCCCAAGTACCTAACCTTTATGCAACGGCTCATCCTGCTCCCGCTATTGGCATTCCTCCTGCTGACTTCCAGTTGTGGAGATTCTTCCTCGACCACGGCGCCGACCTACTGCAACCCCATGGACCTGACCTATGGCTGGGGCGCATTTCGTCAGACGCTGGCGCGAGCTGCGGCCGATCCGGTGGTGGTACTCTTTAAGGATAGGTATTACCTCTTCTCGACCCACGACACGGGAGGCTATCGGGTATCCGACGATTTGGTACACTGGGAGGATATCGCCTTCGACCCTGCCATCTGCTATGCCGCACAGGACAATGGGCGCTATGTGGCTCCTGCCGTAGCCACCGACGGCAACTACATCTATTTCATTCGACTCAAACGCGACCGCAAGGCAACCACCACCGAGGTAATTCGCACCAACGACCCCGACAGTGGCCGCTGGGAGCATGTAGCCGACGTGCGTCGCGTTTCCGACCCCACGCTTTTCATCAACGAGGGGCGTTTCTTCATCTTCCACGGCCTGGGCATCAACCAGGCAATTCGCTGTTTCGAGGTTGACCCCGAGACCTTTGCCGAGATTCCCGATTCGGAGCGCATCCTGCATGCCTTCCCGAACAGCATCGACGAGTATGAGGCGGGCTACCACCTCGGTCGCCGCGAGATTTACGACGAAATCGACGCCCGCGATTGGAAGGGGCGTTTTCGCTGGCTGCCCAGCCCCGAGGGAGCCTGGGTCGTGCGCCACGACAACAAATACTACCTGCAATTTGCCACCCCGGGAACAATTTGTATCTGGTACGCCGACGTCCTGATGGTCGCCGACCGCCCCGAGGGGCCCTACGAGGTGGTGCCCTACAACCCCGTATCGCTCAAAGCGGGCGGCTTTATCGGGGGTGCCGGCCACAGCAGCGTCTTCCAAGACCGCTATGGCAACTGGTGGGAAATCACCTCGATGTGGGTGGGCAACCGCGACCCCTTCGAGCGTCGTCTGGGGCTCTTCCCCGTCTCGTTTGACGAGCAGGGACGCATGCAGGTGCACACCCGCTTTGGCGACTATCCGATGCAGGTGCCGCAACGCAAATTCAATCCCGCAACCGAGGCGTCGATGCAGTGGAATCTGCTCTCGTACAACCGTGCGTGCCGTGCATCGAGTTCGCTCGACGGGCATGGGCCGCAGTTGGCCGCCGACGAAAATGTCCGTACCTGGTGGTCGGCCTCGACGGGCAATGCCGGCGAGTGGTTCGAGATGGATTTGGGTCGCGAGATGCGCATCGAGGCCGTGCAACTCAATTTTGCCGAGGAGCAGGTCGACACGACCCGTCTCGACCGCGATTATACAGCCTACCACCTGCTCCTCTCACAGGATGGCGAGCGGTGGAAGGTCGTGGCCGACGAGCACGAAAATCGCCGAACCAATCCACACCACTTCCTCGATTTGAAGCAACCGGTATTGGCGCGTTATGCCCGTGTGGAGTGCGTTGAGGCGATGCTCAACGGGAAATTTGCCCTGCGCGACGTGCGCCTTTTCGGCCATGGGTTGCGCCAGGCTCCTGCCCAAGTGACCCACACGCACGCCGTGCGCGATGCAGCCGACGAGCGCTTTGCCCACATCGCGTGGTCGAAGGTGGCGGATGCCGAAGGTTATCTGGTCTGCTTCGGTGCTACGCCCGACCACCTCAACCTCACCGTGCAGGTCAAAGGGAACGAACAGCACGATTTGCAGGTACACATCCTCACCAAGGGGGTACCCTACTATTATCGCGTAGACAGTTATAACGACAGCGGTGTCACGCTCGGCGAAGTGGTTGCCGAGGAGCACGCCGCCCACTAAACAGAGAAACAAGCATGGAGAAAACCTGGCGCTGGTTCGGCAAGAACGACAAAATCACCCTCTCGATGCTTCGGCAGATTGGCGTCGAAGGCATCGTAACGGCACTGCATGCCATCCCGAACGGTGAGGTGTGGAGCGAGGAGGCGATTCGCGACTTGCAACAACACATCGAGGCCCACGGGCTGCGTTGGAGTGTAGTCGAGTCGCTGCCCGTCAGCGAGGCCATCAAATATGAAGGTCCGGAGCGCGAGCAGCTCATCGAGAACTATAAGGAGAGCCTGCGCAACTTGGGGCGTTGCGGCATTCGCACCGTCTGCTACAACTTCATGCCCGTCATCGACTGGATTCGCACCGACCTGGCCTATCCCTGGGAGGATGGGACCACGTCGCTCTACTTCGACCACCTGCGTTTTGCCTACTTCGATTTGAAGATTTTGGCCCGCGAGGGCGCCGAACGCGATTACAGCGCCGAGGAACTCGCCGCCGTGGAGGCCCTCGACCAAACCATCACGCAGGCCGAGCGCGATGCCTTGGTCGATACGATTATCGTCAAGACACAAGGCTTCATCAACGGCAACATCCGCGAGGGCGACAAAGCACCGGTGGCCATCTTCCGCCGTCTGCTTGCCCAATACAAAGGCATCGACCGCGAGGCGTTGCTGGCCAACCTCTGCTACTTTTTGGAGGCGATTATGCCCGTGTGCGAGGAGTGGGACATCAACATGTGCATCCACCCCGACGACCCTCCCTACCAGGTGCTGGGGCTTCCGCGCATCGTGACGAGCGAGGAGGATATTGCCCGCCTGTTGTCGGCTGTCGACAATCCGCACAACGGCCTTACCTTCTGCGCCGGCTCGCTTTCATCGGGGGCACACAACGATGTACGCACGATGGCGCGTCGCTTTCGCGAACGCACCCACTTTGTCCACCTGCGCAGTTGCAACCTTCTCGAAGGGGGCAACTTCATCGAGGCTTCGCACCTCGAAGGGCGCGGCCACCTGGTCGACCTTGTGCGCATCTTTGAGGCCGACGGGCGCAAAGCGTTGCCGATGCGTGTCGACCACGGTCGCACGATGCTCGGGGACGAGAAGATGGGTTACAACCCGGGCTACTCGTTCCACGGCCGCATGTTGGCCTTGGCACAGGTCGAGGGGATGATGGCCGTCGTACGCGATGAACTGAACAAAACAAACTAAAAACAGATAGCATAACCATGAACGAAATGTTCTCTATTGAAGGGAAAGTCGCCGTCATCACGGGTGCCGGCGGCGTATTGGGCGGCAACGTCGCCAAGAGTTTTGTCGAGCAGGGTGCCAACGTCGTGGCGCTCGACATTCGTCAGGAGCAACTCGACAAGCGCGTCGAGGAGCTGCGCGCCATAGGTGGCGGCGAGGTAATGGGGCTGACTTGCAATGTCCTCGACCTCGATTCGATTCGCAGCGTCGCTGACGAGGTGGTAGCCAAGTGGGGTCGCATCGATATCCTGATTAACATCGCGGGCGGCAACATGCCGGGAGCAACGCTGCGTCCCGACCAGCCGATTTTCGAGATGAAAATTGAGGATTGGAACAAGGTGACCAACCTAAATATGAACGGCACGGTCTACCCCTCGATTATTTTTGGGGAAGTGATGGCCCGCCAGAAGAAGGGGGCGATTGTGAATATCTCGTCGATGGCCGCCCTGCAATCGATGACCAATGTCCCAGGCTACTCGGCCGCCAAGGCTGCCGTGACGAATTTCACGATGTGGCTGGCCATGGACATGGCCCTGAAATATGGCGACGGAATCCGTGTCAATGCCGTGGCTCCGGGCTTCTTCATCGGCGACCAGAACCGCGCCGTGCTGCTCAACCCCGACGGCTCGCTCACCGAGCGCAGTCACAAAGTGTTGGCCAATACCCCGATGCGCCGCTTTGGCGACATCACCGAGCTCAACGGAGCCATTCAGTTCCTCTGCTCCGACGCCGCCTCGTTCATCACGGGCGTAAACCTGCCGATTGACGGCGGTTTCTCGATGTTCAGCGGCGTATAAACCCCTCTGTTTCGAACCACAAGGTTGTTTGAGTTAATAAGTTTAGGTTAAGTGGGGAACGAGGCGGCACCTTTTCGGGTGACCGCCTCGTTTCTGCTTGCGTATGTGACAAATGCGACCTATTCGATAAAAATCAGTTCGGCCGAAGGGGCAATCTCTGCCACTACACCTTGGTCGTAGTCGTCACCTGCCTCGCGCAACTCACGCACAAAGGCCACCGTCAGCCCCTGCGATGCGTGGCGCTTGACCACCTCTGTAAGGTCGATGTAACGCTCGCACGACTGCTCCGAGAGCGAACTCTGGCCCGCCACGAGCCAGCGCTGCCCGGGCTGCAACATGCGCGGCTCGGCAGGGTCGATGGCCAATTGCCCTGGGGTAATACGCCCGAACGACCTCCCCGCTGCGTAGAGGTGAAAGCGGAACTCCCCAATCTTATTCGCGCGCCCCTCAAAGCGCAGCAGGATGCGCGATGCACGGGCCACCTCGGCCGGTTTGAGCGAGAAGCCGACAAGCGCCACGGCGTTGTTGTCCGGTTGCGCAGCATCGAGCGTCACGCACAGCGATTGCTCGGCCGACCCATCGCCCCGCAAACTCCCGACCCGCTTGGCCGCCACGCGGTGTTGTGTGGCAGCAGCCATCGGCACCGTGAGCAGCGTCACACTCCGAGGCGGAATCTGCAACGAGAGTCGCCCTGCGACATCGACACGATGCAACTCGGCGTCACCATAGCGGCGATGTCCCACCTGCTCGGCCACCACATAAGGGCTCTTTACACCCAGGGCAGCGAGGTCGAGGTTGAGTCGATAGGTCGTATCGTGGCGCTGTACAATCCAGCCATGGAGCACCCCTGCCGTCGAATCGGCCGCCCAGCAACAATCGAAATCGGGATCCTCGGCCGTGCGCTCGACGCGCAGCAGCGGACGGCTGTCGCGGAATCCCTTGGCAAACAGACGTACCACCTCGGCCGTGCGCTGTGCACCGCCAATGTCGTAGGAGACACGCCCTGCGGAGAGGAACTCCTCGCCGAAGAGCTTCACCTCGCGAATCACCGAAGTCCCCTTATCGGGGGTCGAGATGCGGATGCGTGTGGCCAAAATCGGCTTTTTGAAGCGCGAGAAGAGTTGCGCATAACGGATGGCCGACTTCTCGTAGAGGCACTCCCAGCGCCCCTCGCTCTCGACCTCGACGCGCAGGGTGCGGATGCGGTCCGGAGCGGTAAACTCGCCACCTTCGCTACCCGTATAGAGCGCCAGCCCCCCAATCAGCATCGGCGAGGGCAGCGTCAGGCAAATCCACTTCGGCTCGTCGGAGGTCACCTGCCACCCGCAGGCCGTCGTCTTGTTGCCATCCGCGACCAACGTCGCCGGATGATTCACATCGCTCGCCGAAGCAGTGATATGGCAACTCGGTGCGAGGTTTTGCAACGAGGCCTCGGCAAAACGACGCCCCTTCCAGATGTGGTGGTGGCCCGACTTGATGCCCTGCGGATAGGTCGATGAGGCGGTATTGGCAAACTTAAAGGCCCACATTCCATAGCCCCCGTCGAGCATGTTCTGCGTGTAGATACCCGCCCACTCGGTGAAGAGCGAAGGCGAATCCATCGTCTCCTCCTTGTCGATGAGGTAGGCATTCATCCAACGGCCGATTTCGGTAAAAATCACCGGTTTGGTGCGCCCCTCGGGGTGGTTTTCGCGCAAGATGCGGTCGATGGAGGTCACCTTGCCGGCATAGCCTGTGGCCGGCAGGTTGTAGGAGTGGGTCGAGAAGAGATCGACCAACTCCCGCGCGGGTTTTCGGCCGCGGTAATCCTCCCCCTCGGCCGAGGCGACACGCGCCCACCAGTTGGTGTTCGTGCCGGCCGTCACCGGCCCCACGAAACGCCCCGTGAGGTTGCCGGCGCCATCGCGCGAAGCATCCTCGACGGCACAATGCACGGCATCCGACGCAACACGCATCATGCGCACCCACTCTTCGAGCGGAATGGGTCCTGCATGGCGGTGGTTCGGCTCGTTCTGCATGGCGTACATCTCCACCCCGCCACGCAGGGCCGAGTAGTAGGCCAGGGCATACATACGCTGCCACAAGAGCCACTTCGCAGCCCAGTCGGGCGTGCGTTTGTAGGCCGTCGTCTGCACCAACACCTCAATGCCCATTCGACGCAGCTCGTCGAGGGCGTGGCTGTACACCATCGTATTGGTCGATGTGAAGAGCGAATCGGCCTGCTGCTCCACCACCATCCAGTCGATGCCCGAGTGGCGCGGATTGCGGCGCACGGCCTCCTTCAACGTCTCGAAGGCCTCCAACGTGGCGGGCTTCGAGTGGGTGTCCACCGCCTGTTCGGGCACGAGGAACGAGAGGGGCATCCACAGACGCAGGGCATTCACGTTGCTGTATTCGAGCCACGCCGAGATGTTGCTTTCGGGTGTGTAGTAGCCCTGATTGTAGCCCACATAGTGCATCGAGCGACCTGCGATGTCGGGCAGGACTCGCGCCTCGACAATTGTGGGGCGCTGTTGCTGCTCCTCCTCAACACGCATGGTCGAGGGCGACGGCATCGCCGCGTTCACCTTGCCGTATCCCTCCCATTCGAGGATGCGTATCGGCTCACCATCGGTCGATCGGATGCGGAAGCGGAACGAGGTGATGGCCGGCCGAAAGCGGAAGACCACCTTGTCGAGCCGATTCTCGGTCGTCAGCGTCTCGTCGATGTCGCTCCAATTGGCATCGTCCCAATATTGAACGATGAAGTTCTTCATGTTCCAATAGCCGGGCGCCTGGGTCGACTCGGCGGCAGTACGCTCACACTCGGGAATCCCCGTGTAGATGACCACCGAATCGATGTCGCAATAGTGCTCCAACTCCACCTCCAACCAGTAAGGCGGCTTGGTGCGCGTGGCGGGCATCCAGGTCGACGAGCGGTAGTGATGACCATCGACGGCCTTCTCGGGTTCGTAGTTGCGACGATGGTCTACGGCGTGTACCCGAGCCCCGCGAAAGAGGTTTTGCCCCTGTTGTGCGGTGGACGAGCCACTGCACAACAAGAGCAAAACGACCGATAAAAGGGGGAATAAACGACCCTTCATTATTTTCCGGCAGCTTGATTGTCAAAGAACTCGGTGAGGTTGTAGACATTGTAGTTTACCTCACGAGCCATCTGAGCCAGGTAGGGGAAGAGCTGATACTGGTTGTCGTACAACCCCTTGTTGGCCGGTTTGTTGCTGTTGTCCGAGCCGTCGTCGTCCTGATATTTGAACCAATGCCAGCCGACACAGTTCTTCGCTTCGAGCAGACCGAGCGTAAAGTGCTGATAGGCATAGGCGCGGTCGTTCTGGTTATGCACGGCGAAACCGGCACCCGATGCGTTGCTCAAATCGCTGTCCTCGATACCCTTCGTGTAGAACTCGGTGACCATGAAGGGTGCATCGGGAGCCAACGCATCCCACTTCTGCATCCAATCGGCCTCGGGCGACCAACGCGAGTAGTAGTTGATCGAGATGATGTCGCAATACTTGCCGGCAGCCGTGATGACCCCTTCGAGGTACTTCGGCGTACCGTGCAGACGTGTGCCGAGGTAGAGCATCGCCGGATCTACGACATTGATGGCATCGCGCACACCCTTGTAATACTTTTCGGCCAACATGCCGGCGAACTCGCTGTTCAGGGCATCGGTCACGGTCGTGGCACCCTTCGAGGCCATAAAGTCTTGTGCTGCCTTGCAGGCGATGTCGTTTGCGTTGTTGATGTCGAGGAAACGCTGCAAAATCTTGCTGTTCATCGATGAGAAGTTAATCTCATTGTCCGAGAAGAAACCGAAGAAGTTCTTGTCGCCAATGTAGGTGGCAAAGGCCGACGACTGCATGTACTCCAAGCAGAAGGCACCCCAATCGTCGTAGAGCACCAAACCAACGGCATTCTCCGAATCACCTCCCGGGTAGGCCTTGCTCTTCTTCGACTGAAACTGCGAGAGGAAGCCGAACGAGGGGGCCAGCGGGAAGGGGGTTGAGGCGTTAGAGGCATTGTATTGCTGCTGCAACTTATAGCCATCCGTGCTGAATGCGCCCGTCTGGTGGAAACCGGTGCGAGCCAACTCGTTGCGCGAAGTGTTCACCCAATTCATATCATCGGTGAAGCGGGAAGCGAAGGCGGCCTTGTTGCGTGCCGACGAGCCCTTGCGGAACGAGCAGACGCCACGCATGTAGTAGGGATAGCCCTCGGGGTCGATAATCCACCAGCGGTCGCCCACCTTCTTCACATAGAAGCGGCCCGTGGCAGCCTGACGCTCGCCGGCCGTGTAAGAGCCATATTGGTTGGTGATGGCCTGATACTCCTCGTAGGTCGAAATCTGACGCTCGTAGCCGATTATATAGGCTAACAAACGGGTGTTTGCCTTGGTCCATTTGGTGATGGGAGGTGTGCCCGAGCTATACTCCACCGTAATGGGCCAATAGGGACGGTCGGCACCATAGGTGGCTTGCTCATAAGCAATCGGTTTATCGCTATTCGGCTGGGGCAGTCCCTCGGCATAATCGGGGACCTCCTCCTCTTCGAAGAGGACACCGGGCGGTTGGTAGTTGGGGGCTTTGGTCGAATCCTCGGTGCAGGCCGTCAGACCAAACACCAAACCCAACGAAAGTGTGAATAGAATGCGGTTCATATTCCGATTTTGTTTTTGGTTAATAGACTTTTAGGATGCGAATAGCCGAGAGCATCGTTTCGCCCTCCACGGCCTTAAATTCAAGGTTCAAACCACGGCCTTCGCTCACCTCGATGCGGTAGCGACGCGTGAAGGGGGTACAACGACCCACCTCGGCGGCCACATTCAGGGCGCGACTCACCACCTCGCCGTTGGCCACGATGTCGAAACGGCGTGTCACCGCCTGCTCGGTCGCCGCATCGGCACCCAGCAGGTAGGCCACATCGGCTTTTTGCTCGTCGGTCGTCAACTCGGCAAAGTGCAACGTCACCTCGTACGAGCCATCGGGCACATCGGCGCGGAAGGCCTCGATGCCGCGACGCTGCGTCTGGTACATCGGGTCGAGCCGCGTGTCGTTGATGGCCAGATTCGAGGCGGGCTGTGTACCGCGTTTGGTCTTCGGACGCGCCTGCTCGCCGCCCACATAGCCCCAGCTTCCCTCCGTATAGGGCTGCTCGGGAATCCAGGCCACCTCGTCGCTCGGATGGTCGAACGAACGGGTCGAGCCGAGCAGTACGCTCATCTCGGTGAACGGCGTGCCCGTGGCGAAGTACTTCGGTACGAGGCGATACTCGGTCTGCATCGTTGTGCGATGGAGTTGACCCTCTGCATCACGAATGACCGCTTCGAGGCGGTTCACCCCGTTGCAGAAGGGGATATCGACCGTGGCCGTGTAGTTCTCGACGGCAAACTCGCCGAGCGAAACCCCGTTGTGCAGCACTTCGACACGCGAAGCGTTGGTGTAGATTTTCGTCGGTTCGAGGGCAATGCCCGGGGCACTCTCTACCCCCGCACGGAAGGCGCGGTCGGCCGTACAGATGTGCACGACGGGGGTCGTGAGCAGCGCAGCACGGTAGAAATGGTAGGTATCCTTCGGACAACGGTCGAGCGTACACAACCCCTTGCAGTTGATGTGGGGCAGTGCATCGCCGCGCTCCTCGGAGTAGAAGTCGTTGAGATTCCACACCGTCGCGCCGCTGACAAAGGCTCGCTCACGAATGGCGCGCAGGTAGTGCTCGTGCAGCAACATGGCATAATCGACCGAGAAGTCGAAGCGCTCGGGGCTGAACGAGCGGATGCGGATGTCGCAGTCGCCGCCATACTCCGTGACGATGAAACTCTTGGTCGGATATTGCCCGTGCAGACGGTCGAGCTGACGGTCAAAGCCGCTGAACGTACCCTGATACCAGCCGTGGTAGATGTTCATCCCAATGATATCGGGCAGCGTGAGCAACCCTGCCTCGCGATAGAGGGTGAGGTTGCCGTGGCAGGGCAACATCGTAGCACGCGAAGGGTCGACCGTGTCGGCCACCGCCTCGCAACGTGCAGCCGCCTCATAGACGGTGCGCAGATAGGGCGCTTTCTCCTCCTCGCTTTGGAAGGTGGGGCGCAGCATCACCTCGTTCATGTAGGCCCAGATGCAGACCGACGGTGCATTGAACGATTGGTAAATCATCTCGCGCATCATCTGCTCACAACAGGTGGCAAAGGACTCGCCCGGGGTCACGGCATTCACCACCGGAATCTCGATGGCGGCCAGGATACCCATCCGGTCACAGGCGCCCGTCACGGCAGGGTCTTGCGGATAGTGCGAGATACGCAGGAAGTTGCCGCCCATACGTTTCAGCTGCTCGACGTCGCGCAGATGGCGCTCATCGGAGAGGGCATAACCTTGGCCGAAGTAGCATTGGTGGCGATTCGTGCCGAGCAGTTTGACGCTGCGACCATTGAGCATAAAGCCCTCATCGGGATCGAAGCGGAAGGTGCGGATGCCGAGCGGATTGGAGAGTTCGTCGAGCACTGCGCCCTTCGTATCGGCCAGGGTCGTCACCACGCGGTAGAGGTGCGGATGAGCCACATCCCACAATTGGGGGTCGGCCACCTTCGCACGCAGCGTCACCTCGTGGTTCTCACTGTCGGCCGCGAGTTTAACGCGCTCACCAACCGTCGCCACACAACGTCCCGCGGGGTCGAAGATGCGGTGCGTAAGTTCCACGCGGGCCGTTTCGGTGCTTCCGTTGGTGAGCATCGTGCGCAGCACCACCTCGGCCTCCTCTGTGCTCACCGCAGGGGTGGTGAGGTAGATGCCCGACGAGGCGTAGTGCGTCGTCGAGATGTGTTGCGGCGCCGTCACCACGAGGCGCACATCACGATACAACCCTCCGAAGAAGGTGTAGTCGGCCGAGAGGGGCGGGATGTCGGGGTTGTGGGTGTTGTCGACCAGCACCTCCAACCGATTCTCGCCGGCATGTGCCGCCTGCGTGATGTCGAAAGCAAAGGCCGTCGTACCTCCACGGTGCTCGCCCAACAGATGGCCGTTGAGCCACACCTCGGCCCGTGTATTGGCCCCTTCGAAATGGAGCGTCAGTTGCTGCCCCTTCCATGCGGGGTCGATGCGGAGCGTGCGGCAATACCACCCCGGACCACGATAGAATCCGGGCTCGTCATCATCACAATCCTCCGCATTCCAGGTGTGGGGCACATTGACCTTCGTCCACCCCTCGGTGGCCGTTCGTTCGTTGCCGAGGCGGAATTGCCAGCCATCGTTGATGGTGTAGACGGTGCGTGCCGCAAGGGGCATCGTGCCCAACAGCAGGGCGACTAACAGGGCGTATAAATTACGTCGATTCATGCGTTTACAGAGTTGGTGTCGGCAATCGACACCCTTGTCACCCCGCCTCTGCCGTGCCCATGCGGTGCACGGCAGAGGGGGATGGGGTTGAATGGTTAGTTGGTCTTTACGACTACGCGCATACCGCGAGCGTAACGATTGGCCTTGGTCTTGTCCCCTTGCAGGTCGTTGCCATACTTACCGAAGCGGACATAGAAGGCCTGGATACCATCCGATTTCTCGTTGATGGTCCAATAGCTCTCACCATTACCCGTTACCTTCGCGCCGGTAACGGTCGGGTCATCGGTCGCAGCACATACGGGATCGGCACCTGCATCGGCAAAGATTTTCTCGACCGCATCACGCTGAGCCAACTCTTCGGCGGGCAGCGTTTCGATGTTAGCTTGGGTGCTATGATTACCGTTGTAGTAGTCGTAGAAGTTCGTCAACTCCGAACGTGTGGGGATGTACCAACCCTCACCGAGTGCCTGGGCCCATGCCATAATCGTACAGGTCGAAGCCTTCTCGTGTGCGGCGATAATGGCCATCACCTCACTACCCTCGTCACCATTGGTAGGCGTACCGAAGTGGAAAGTGTTGTCCGTACCCCACGCAATCTTCTCGCGCTTGCACGAAACAATCTTGGCGCGTGTGCCGTCGGTCGGGTCTACCCATACGACGATACCGCCCTGCGACTTGTCGGTGTCGGCAACCACCTCGCCCAGTTTCCAAGGCTCGACGGCAATCTTCTTCGCCTGCGAGATGGAGACGGTAGCCGTAGCCGTAACCTCACCGGTACCCACCGTGATGGTGGCCGTCGTCGAGCGAATGTCATTCGTCTCGTTGGCCGACGATGCGGTGAAGGTCACCACGCCCTCTGCCACCGAGTAACCTACCTACGACGAGTGCATTGTCGGGAACTTCCAGACACTGTTGCGTGACCACAACCTGCTCCATATAATCGCCGGCACGCAGGATAACCTCTGCCGTGCGGTTCTCCTCGCCCGTATTCTCTTCGAGAGCGGTGAAGAGAGCTCGGCGCGTATTCACGTCGACCGAGAGCCACGAGCAATCAAATTCGGCCGTGACGACCTGCTCGGTGGTGGCAATCGGAGCCGTATAGCTCGAACCCACTGCACGACCAATCATCACCTCGTTGTCCGAGTAACTGAATTCGGGCATGATGCGCACCTCTTCGTCGCTCGTACAGCTGCCCAACATCGCTGCGATGAGGGCCAGCGTGAAGAAAAATATCTTTTTCATTGTCTTTTCGTTTTAGTGTGATAAAGCGGATTACATCCAAACCTCATGCTGCGGGAAATCGTCACCCATCAGGTCGACCTGCGTCTGCGGGATGGGCCAAATCTCGTGCTTGCCCGGAACAAATGCATCGCGGGCGTGGATGTAGTCGGCATTCAGATAGGGGTCATCGGTTTTTGAGTCACCACAGTATTTGATAACTTGGTCGGCCAAGATGCCACGACGCTTCAACAACGGCCAGCGGACACCCTCGAAGTTGCACTCGCGGGCATACTCGTTGAGCAGCTCATCCATCGTCAGCGGCTCCACGCGCTTGGCGTTGCCGGCACGCTCCCAGGTCATGTTGTAGAGTTCGAGTGCACGGGTGCTGCTCTCGCCATCACGCTCCATGTAGGCCTCGGCGCACATCAACACCGTCTCGCCCAAACGATAGATGGGAAGATCTTTGTAGCTCGTTCTCAGGTCGGGCTGACCGGCATTGCTCCAACAATCGTAAAATTTGAGCGTCATCGGGTGCAGATTAGTCATATACTCGGCCTTGCCCTTCGACTTCTCCATGTCGTAGACCTTTCCAAAATCGGTGTGACCGGTCTTATTGATAATCCACTCCGTGCGCATCAATTTCGTGTAGCGCGAGTCCTTCTCCTGATCGAACATCTTCAGCAGATAGCTGTTCGGGTAGCAACGTCCCCAACCATAACCACCATACTCGGCGCACATTTCGAAGTAGGCTCCCAAACCGTGATAGGCAGCCAGCGTAATGAGCTGATAACGGTGAGCAATCGGTGGCGTAGAGGTGTTACCGCCACCACCCGGATTAAGCGAGAATTGGTAGGTCCACAAGAACTCTTTTGAGCGGAGGTCGGCATTCTTCAAGAATGCGTCTTCGGGCTTGTCCTCCAATTTATGGAAGGCGGTGGCACCAATCACCTCCTCGCAGAGTGTGATGGCTTTGTCCCAATCCTTGTCCCACATAGCAACCTGGGCGCGAACGTGCATTGCCGTACCCTTTGTTACACGACCATACTCCGTGCCGGCCGCACCTTCGGGTAACGCCCATTCGAGATTTGCAGCAGCATCGTCGAGGTCTTGACGAATCACCGTGAAGATATCATCGGTCGAAGCGGGAACAAACTCGCGTTGCAGGTTGTCGGTCGTCGTCGCCTCCACATTGAGGTAGAGACGCTCAAAACGTTTCCACAACTCGAAATAGGCACGACCACGGAAGAATTTGGCCTCGGCCCAGGCACGCAGCGTCTGCGGATCGGTCAAATCCATCACCTCGGCTGCCGCAATAACCTCGTTGGCCTTACCAATCACATCGTAGTAGTGGGTCCAAAAACTATTCAAAATACCCTGCGAGGGAGTGTAGGTCAGACGTGCCATGTTGGCATTCGTTCCGCCGCGGAAAACAAGCAGATCGGTGCAGTAGTCAAACATCTGTACGGCGTAGATATCTGCAGCCTCGTTGGAGTTCTCGGCAATCTTACGATCCATATCATACAGACCAACTACGGCTCGCGACAGACCCTCGGGGGTTTCGTAGAGCCACGAGTTGGTGATAGAGGTTTTTGACTCCAATTCGAGCAAATCGCTGCACGACGTAGTCATGGTGCCCATCAACACCAGAGCCAATACGCTATATATTACTTTTTTCATGGTAGTCGTCGTTTAGAAGGTAAGGTTTGCACCGAAGACAAAGGTTTGCGGCTCGGGATAAGCACCGGGCGAAAGTTCGGGGCTATACGAAAGCAGCTCAGTGAAGGTCAGCAGGTTGGTTGCCGTAGCATAGACACGCAACTTGCTCAGACCGATTTTGCTCAACCAGCGTTGCGGGAAGGTATAACCCAATTGCAGCGTGCGCAAACGAATGTAGGAGGTGTCCTGAATGGCGATGGCCGATTGATACGAAGCATTCGTACCAAACGACGGGCGCGGGAAGTCGTTCGAGGGGTTGAAGGGGGTCCAGTAGTCTACCTTCACACCATTGTTCTTACCCTGCAACGAACCACCGGCATTCGAGTCGTAGAGGTAGGTGTTGCGCAAGCAACCGCCCGAAACGGCATACCAATCCATGAAGAAGTCCAGATTCTTCCAACGCAGCGTCGTCGAGAGCGAGAGCGTGAAGTCGGGGTCACGCTGGATAGGCACACGGTCGTCGGCGTTGATGCGGCCGTCGTTGTTCGTGTCGACAACCTTCACCATACCCGGTTTCGGAGGACTGACATACTCCATCGGAGTATCGGCTACGCCGTCACCGTCCGAGTCGAAGGTCGGCAGCAGCGTGTAGGTGATGTTGCCATAAGCATCCTTCGTAATGTCGAAATCCTCGTATTGGAAGATACCGGCAATCTTGTAGTCGTAGTAGACGTTGATGGGCTGACCGATGAACCAGCTGTTACCGGGCTGGCTGGCCGGACGACCATACTCATCCACCTGATCGTCAATCTTGACAATCTCGTTGCGGAAGAGGCTCAGGTTGGTCGATACGCTCCACGAGAGGTCCTTCTTGCGAATAATCTCACCCGTGAGGCCTACGTCGATACCCCAGCTCTTCGTCTCACCCAGATTGTCGAGCATCGACGAGTAGCCGAGAGCCGAGTTGATGCCGCGCGATACGAGCAGGTCGGTCGTATTCGTATGGTAGTACTCGATGGTACCCGACAAGCGGTTGTTCCACAAACCGAAGTCAATACCTGTGTTCAACGTTGCCGAACGCTCCCATTTTAAGTTAGGGTTCGAGAGCTCGGAAGCGGGCAGATAACCCATGATATAGCTGTCGCCAAACTCATAAGCGCGCTTGTCCGACAGACCCAGCGTCTCGTAGTTGCCGATACCGTTCTGGTTACCAACGACACCATAGCTGACACGCAGTTTGAGGTTGTCAATCCAGTTCACCTCCTTCAAGAAGGGCTCCTGGTTGATGCGCCATGCAAAGGCTGCCGAGGGGAAGGTGGCCCACTTGTTGTTGATACCGAAGCGCGACGAACCATCGACACGCACTGCCAGGTTCAAGAGGTAGCGGTCCATGAACGAATATTGAGCGCGGCCCATGAACGAAACGAGGTTGTTCTCACTCCACGAGCGGGTGGGTGTACCACTGAACTCTCCATTAGCAATGAAGTCGGGGCCCATATCTACCGGCAGATTCATCGTGGCATAACCCAGCGAACGCGAACCGTTGTGGTCAATGGACTGTACGGCCGTCAGGTTGAGTTTGTGGTTGTTATTATTAATAGGTACCTGATAGGTCAGGATGTTCTCGACGAGCCAGTTCTTCGTGCGCGTATCGGTAATCGACGCCGATGCGCCACCGCCCGGGTAGTCGGAATCCTTGGCCGACTTATCCTCGTCGAAACGCTGATACATAGAGAGGTTGAGGCGGTAGTTGAAGCCCTTGAAGGGTTTCACGTCAAAGAAGACATTCAGACGATACGAGTCGCGGCCAATCGTGCGCTCGAAATGCTCGGCACGGTAGAGCGGGTTCACCTTACCGCTCGAGTTGATATACTCGGTGTACGAACCATCGGGGTTGTAAACTGTACCCAGAGGCGACATGGTAATAAACTCGTTGAAATTACCATCTTCGCGATCCTGCGACGTGATGGCATACGAAGCATTGACACCCACCGAGAGCCACTTGGTAGCCTTCAAGTCGGCATTGATGCGGAAGTTGCCGCGCTTGTAGCCCGAACCCGTCACGACCATACCCTGTTGGTCGAAGAAACCGGCCGATGCCGAAACCTTGGCCCAATCGTTACCACCGCGCAACGAAACATCGTGGTTGTGGTAGATGGCGTTGCGGAACATGACATCTTCCCAATCCACCGAGCGACCCTCCGTCCAAGCTTGCTGCATCATCTCGTCGGCAAAGACATCCTCAACGGGCATCTCGCGCGCATCAATCAGACCGGCATCAGCCGCCAAAGCCTCACGACGCAGGTTGAAATATTCCACATCCGAGTAGAAGTCGAAGTTGCGCCACAGTTTCTGCACGCCGACATAGCCGTTGTACGAAACCTCGGTCTTGCCCTCACGGCCACGTTTCGTCGTAACCAGAATCACACCATTGCTGGCACGCGCACCATAGATGGCCTGCGAAGCGGCATCCTTCAAAATCTCAATCGAAGCGATGTCCTCGGCGCTCAGCGTGCTGAACTCCGTAGCACTCGAAGGCGAACCGTCGATGACATAGAGCGGAGCGTTGTCGGCGTTAATCGAGCGGTTACCGCGAATCGTAATCTCGGGCACCGAACCCGGGCGACCCGACGAGGTGGTCACCTGCACACCGGCAGCACGACCACGCAACATGTCGGCCACGTTACCGGCCGGGAAGGTTTTCAACTCCTCGGCCTTCACCGTGGTGACCGACGTGGCCACATCACTCTTGCGCTGGAAGCCATAACCGACAACGACCAGCTCTTCGACCGCTACGGCATCCTCCTGCATCTGTACATCGATGGTTGTCTGCGCTCCCACAGGAATGCTTAACTGCTTGTAACCGATGTAGTTAAACACCAATTTTGACTGGGGGGGGGCAGCGACCGTATAACGACCGTTGACATCAGTCGTTGTACCGGTAGTGGTACCCTCCACAATGACCGTTACTCCCGGCAACGGCCCGTTGGCATCTGTTACGACGCCACTGACCCGATTCGATTGTGCGTAGAGGCTGACCGAACAAATCAGCGCCACCACGAGCACCACAAATCGCAGTTTGGAAATGTGTTTCATGATAAATTAGGTTTTAATAAAGTAGGTTAGTCTTTCAATGCTTTGTCGGCCGGAATGTCGATACCCGACCACGCCTTGGCGTTGGTCCACAACTCGGCAGGTGCCGACCAGAAGGGGTCGGTGGCAGGCAGACCGAGGGCGATGTAACCACCGCAGCAGAGGTAGAGGCTGCCGGTCGAGATGTAGCGCTCGCCGGTCGAGGGCTGATGGCCACAGATGCCGACGTGCAACCACCCCTTGTCGTCGAAGGTCTCGGGGGCATTCGTTTGGCGTGCGATGACCTTCGTCAAGGCCAAGCGCACGGCAGCCGGAGCTAGCCCTTTGGGCAGCAGGTGACGATAGGCCGCATCCGAAAGGGCCTGAAAAGCACCAAAGCGATAGGCAATCGAGCGGCCCGTGATGGGATAGGTGCCCTCGGGCGAAATCATACGCTCCTGATGAGCGGCATAGCGCGTATAGCGAGCCGTCTGCTTCTCGGCAAAGGCGGCATCGGGAGCATTGTGCTTTTTCAGCACATCGAGAATCGTCATCATCATCGGCTGGATGACGAAGCTGTTGTAGTAGTCGAGGTGGAAGGCGGGGCCATCACCATAGAAACCGTCGCCCTTGTACCACTCCGTGAAGCGGTTGAAGGCGTAGGCCACACGGTCGTACTCCCACTCGCCGCCAAACTCCTTCAATGCGGCCTCCACCATCGCCGAGAAGAAGAGCCAGTTGGTCTGCGAGGGCTTAATTACACGCGACGAACGCAATGCTTCGAGCAGGCGCTGACGCGTCACCTCGTCCGAACGCTCCCATACGATGGGGGCACGCAACAGACCCTGAGCCAGGAAGGCGGCATCGACCAGCGGCTGACGCCCCTGGTTGAAATTGAGGCAGTCGGGCGACGCAGGGTCTACCGAGTGGCGCAGGGCATCCACCGCCAGACGGATGTACTCACCGCGCAGACGACCTTCGGGGGTCGTATCCTCGCCCAGCGCCAACCACGGAGCGATCCCCACCATCACACGGCCAAAGGCTTCGAGGTGGGTGCAGGTCTGGCGCGATTCGAGCGTGCCAAGGCTCTCGATGGGCATCGTGGCACGCAACTCACCCTTGGCCAGCGCCTCCATCACGGGACGTGCCACACGGTCGAGCGAAGCGACCCACACGGCACGGTCACCTCCCGCCTCGGCGGGGGCTGTGTTATCGGTGGGGCACTGACCGGCGCAAAGACGCTTGTAGCGCATCATCGCCTCGATGAAGTAGTAGTCGGCATAGGAAATCGGGGCATCGACCTCGTAGTTGCCGTTGAAGAAACCGGTCGAGTGGGTGATGAGGAAGTTGCCGTTTTCGCCCGCCTTCGAACGATAGGCCGGCGAGCAGAGCGAGCGCAGCTGATGCTCGGCCATGCGCAGGAACTGCTCGGCCAATTCGCCCTCAACCATCGTGGCCAATTCAACATAAGCGGCAGCCATCAACGAGCCGGCCGAAGCGTCGCGCGGCGTATTGGGGATGGCCGGCGTATCGTAGTCCCAATAGGGAATCTTATCCTTCGGCAAGTTGGGGTGGTTCATCAGGAACTTACCGATGTTTACGGCGTGGTCCAGATAGCGCTTGTCGCCCGTCTGGCGATACATCATCGTGTAGCCGTAGAGGCCCCACGACTGTCCGCGCGACCAGGCCGAGTCGTCGGAATAACCCTGATGGGTCTTGCGGGTCGTAACCTTGCCGCTCTGCTCATCGTAGCAGACCACATGGTACGAGCTGTAATCGGGGCGATAGTGGTTTTTCATCGTCACGTCGGCATGCGAGCGTGCGATATTTACAAAGGTATCGTCGCCGCTGAGCTGCGAGGCCACGCTCAACAATTCGAGGTTCATCATGTTGTCGATGATGACGATGTAGCCCCACCCCTGACGCTTCTTCGAAAGATTCCACGAGCGGGTGCAACCCACCGTCGGGTTGAATCGCGTCGAGAAGTTGCGGGCTGCGGTGATGATGACATCGCGGTAGGCCTCGTTGTGGGTCAGGCGGTAGCCGTTGCCATAAGAGCAGTTGATGGCAAAGCCGATGTCGTGATTGTCGGTGCGATCCTTCTCGCTGTTCATGCGCTCGGTGAGCTGCTCGGCAATTTGGCGCAGATCCTCACGGCCGGTATGTTCGTAGAGATACCACATCGAGCCCGGGAAGAATCCGCTGGCCCACCAGCGAATCGGGCAGAGGATGAGTGAGTCGGTCTCGGCGTAGTAGCTACGCGGCATGCGTTTCGGATTCTCTTTCACCGACTCGTAGAGACGAAGCGATTGCTCGACGGCAAAATCGAGTGTTTCATTGACGCGCTTCAACGTCCGTTTGTCGTAGCGCAAGGGCTCGGTGGCCGTCGCCATCGAGAGGCATCCGAGGCCCAAAATCAGTAGCAGAAATCGTTTCAATTTATGGGTAGATTTTATAGAATTAGTTCTACCCACAAAGTACGCAAAAAGCCGACGCTTCGAATGGCAAAATCATTCACAAAAGCGTCAAAATCGTATATATTTCTAATGAAATCAGCCCTGCTTCTGTTTGCGATAGGCGTTGGGGGTCATTCCAAAGCGGGTACGGAAGCTGCGGATGAAGTAGCTGGGCGTGGAGAATCCCAGGTCGTAGGCAATCTCGGCGATGCTCACTGCGGGCTCGTTGTCGATGCGGAGCAAGGCCTTTTTCATGCGAATCGAGAGGATAAATTCGTTGGGGGTCTGCCCCGTGATGCCCTTCAATTTCGTGAAGAGCAACGTGCGGCTCAACCCCAATGCGGAGGCAAAGGCGGCCACGTCAAACTCCGAGTCGGCCAGATGTTGTTCGACGATGGCGATGGCATCGTCAAGCAGTTTTTTGTCGTAGGGATTGACCGTCAGCTGCGGTTCGCTCGGCTCGACCGAGTTGCGGAATTTGGCTTGCAGGCGGTGGCGCTGCACGATGATGTTGTTGCATCGTGCCAACAGGATGCGCACGTTGAAGGGTTTGGCCACATAGTCGTCGGCACCGGTCAACAACCCTTCGATGGTGTGCTCCTCGGTGTTGTAGGCTGTCAGCAACACCACGGGGATGTGGCTTGTCTCCAACTCGGTTTTCAGTTGTTTGCAGAGCTCCAAGCCCGACATGATGGGCATCATGATGTCGCTCACCACCAGGTCGGGTTGCTCCTTGCGGGCCAATTCGAGGCCGTCGCGACCGTTCGAAGCGACCGACACCTGATAGAAGGGATCGAAGACCTGACGCAAAATCTCCTGCATCTCCGCATTGTCCTCGACGAGCAGGATGCGGGGCAGCTTCTCGGGCTTCTCGGTCGCCATCTCCGCCGGCTCGGGGCGCTCGGGCAGTTCGATGTGCGGCTCGCTGCTGGGTGCGACAAAGATGGCCTGGGGGTTGTTGCGACGCATCGTGCGGGGCAGGTGCACACGGAAGGTGGTACCCCGCCCGGGGACACTCTCCACCTCGATGCGCCCCTCGTGCATCTCAACCAGATTTTTGGCCAGCGATAGGCCGATACCCGAACCATACTGCTTGATGGCGGCATTGGCCTGCTCCTCCTGCCAGAAGCGTTCGAAGATGTGATTGAGGTGCTCGGTGGCAATACCGATACCCGTATCGGTCACGGCGATATGGGCCTCCTCGGCATCGGCCGTGAGCGACACGGTGATGGCACCGCGCTCGTGCGTATATTTGAAGGCGTTCGAGAGCAGGTTGTTCAGCACACGCTCGATTTGGCGGCTGTCGAAATCGGCCTCAATCACCTCCTCCGGTGCATCGAAGCGGAATTCGATGTGGTGTTGTGCCGCAACATCGTGGAACGAGAGGAAGACACTCTTCGCGGTGGAGACCAAATCGTCGCGCATCACCTGCAAACGCAACTTCGACTGTTCGAGACGGCGGATGTCGATGATTTCATCGACCATGTATTTCAGGCGCTGCGAGTTACGGTAGATTTTGAGCACCTTGTTGTAAATCGAGGGTTTAAGGTCGCTGCGCGTAAGCAACATCTCGACCTGCCCCGTGATGAGGGTCAGCGGTGTGCGGAATTCGTGCGAGAGGTTCGTAAAGAAGCACAGTTTCTGCGTATTGACCTGCTCGATGTGTTGCTTCTCCATCTGTTCGAGTCGGAGCATCTGTTCGAGTCGCTGACGATGGAGCCAAAGTTGCAACAATTTGAAGAAGATGGCCGCCAAAATCAAGCCGACGAGAAGCTGGAACCAGGTGCAGGCATAGAGCGGGGCACGCACACGCAGTTCGAACGAGGTCTCGGGCGAAGTATCCGTCGCCTCGTTGCGCACACCGCGCACGACAAAGCGATAGCGACCCGCTTTGAGGTTCATATAGGTGATGAGCGTCGAGTGGTCGACCTTCGTGAAGTCGGCGTCGAACCCTTCGAGCCGATACTCCATCTCGGTGGGCGGGAAGTTACGATAGTTGTTGCCGGCCACGCGGAACGAGACCGACGAATGGCGTGACGGCAGCACCATACGCTGCTCGTAGAGCGACGAGGACTCCATCAGGTGCAACGAGTCGAGCGGCATCACCGGACGGTTGTCGACCAAGACATCCTTGATGTAGATGGCGTAGTCGGCCTCGTGGCGGATGAATTGGTCCGGATGGATTTTGAGGATGCCTTGCGGCCCGCAAATGAAGAGGTGACCGTCGCGGGAGATGTGAAGACCTCTCTCGTTGATGTTCGAGAGCGAGGAGCCACCCAGGATGCTGTAATCCTCGACCCGACCGTCGCTGTCGATGTGGCCGAGCCCCTGGCTATACGCCACATAGAGGTTGTCGTCACCACTACCCACGGCGATACCGGTGATGAAGCCTTTGCCCATGTTCGACTCCGGACCGAGATGTTCGAAGGCGTCGGTGTCGGCATTGTAGCGGAAGACACCGGCTCCCGACGAGCCCAAATAGAGCCGTCCGGCACGGTCGAATTTCAGGTGGAGGATGTGTTTCTGGGCATTGGTGCCCGAGATGTCGGCGAAGGAGTAGTGGTCGACCTTGCCGGTGGTACGCGAGAAGCGCATCACATCGAAGGCTGTGGCCATCCACAAGTCGTCGCCATCGAGCGCAAGGTCCCAAATTTGCGAAACGTCGCGTCGGAAGAAGGCCTCGTTATCAATGGCCTCGAAGCGCATCTGCTCACGGTCCAGACGCACCAATCCCAGGCGACAGCAGACCAACAGACGGCCCCGCCCATCCTCGATGATGCGCGTCGGGTTGTGCGCTTTGCCCACGTTGCGACCCGTCAGCACATCGAGCACATTCGGGTTGATGTGGTCGACACGGCCGCGTTGCAAATCGATTCGATAGATGCCGTGGAAGAGCGTGGCAGCCCACAATTCGTTGCGCTCGGGGTCGTAGTAGAGCGCCTTGACCACCTCGTTGGCGGAGATTCGGTCGAAGAGTTCGAACCGCTCCTCGGCCAACGAAAAACAGATCAGGCCGTTGCCCTCGGTACCGAGCCAAAGGTTGCCGGCACCATCTTCGGTGATGGCACAAATCACGGGGGAGGTCAACTCGCCCGGGTGGGTCGAGACGACGCGGTAGAAACGATAGGCTTCGCTCGTGCTGTGGTAGTAGTGAACACCGCAGTGGAACGTACCCATCCAGAGGGTTCCCTTCTCGTCGCAGAACATCGAGATAATCGAGCGCAGCTTGATGCCCGACTCCTGCTCGTAGTTGTAGAGCGTAAATTTACCGGTCGCGAGGTCGAGCATTTGCAAGCCTCCGAACGAAGCGACATAGTAGAGCCCCTCGCCGGCGCTTACCACCGCGCGTACATTGTTGTGAATCAGCGACGAGCTATCCCCCTCACGATGCAGGAAATGGGTCATCTTCCACTGCTCGTCGAAGCGATAGAGACCGTGATTGCGGGTCGCCACCCACAGGTAGCCCGTCGGCTCGTAGTGTAACGCATAGACGCTGGCAATCGCTTCGTGGTGGGTGACCTCGCCATCGACCAGTTCCATCACCCCCAATTTACCGGTGCTGAACACCAACCCGCGTTTCGTGATGGCCAAATTGGTGACACTTCCCGGGTCAAGTTGCGCCTCGGCGAAGGAGAAAATCAGCCGTGGCGTGTGGCGTCCGGCCTCCTCGCGATGGTCGATTGAGAGCAACCGCTTCCCTTCGACAAAATAGAGGTGGGTGCTGTCGCAGGCCATCGCCTGGATATCTCCCGCATAAATTACCTCGAAGCGTTTGAGTCGTTGGTCGTAGCGTTCGATGCAGGTGTACGAGCGGAGGTAGATGCTGCCGTTGTGGTCGCTATACAGCTGGCGGATGTTGTTGCTGGCAATCGAGTGGGGCGAGCCGTCGGGACGAAACCGGTCGACCATCCGCCCGTCAAAGCGGTTCAGTCCATCCTGTGTACCAATCCAGATGAAGCCGAACTCATCCTGACAAAAGCAGTTGGCCGTCTGGTGCGACAAGCCATCCTCCAAGCTCAAAAAGTTCATCCGCACCTCACGCACGTTGCCCATCGCCCGTCCGACGACCAGCGACAGCAACGCCACCAGCACACCTCTCCACAACCCGCGCATCGCCGTTCGGTTTAGTGTAATTTCGGGATGGGGAACTGCTCGGCATCGGTGCGGAACGGCACGGCCGGCAACCCATAATTATTGGCCAAATTGGTACGATACCAATTCGCGAAAGCATAGCGCACATAGCGCGGTGCAGGCACCGCCTCGCAGGTCACCTCGACCGTCGCGCGGTCTTTGCCGATTTTGGCCTTGGCGGGGTGGAACTGCAAATCCTCGCCCGCCAGCTCAAAGCACTCGATGGGTTGATTGAGGGGCGTCAGGCCACGCTCGGCATGGGCAAAACGCACGATGGCCTTCCCCTGTTCGAAGGTCACCTTGTCGAGGGTGGGACCCGAAGCGGGAATGCCCTCGATGTGGTAACGGTTGGCCATAGCGGCATAGAAGACACGCTCGCCCACCACCTCCTTCTTCGGGAAGTGAACCATCTTTTTGTCGCCAATATCGGCCAGGCAGACCAACGAAGCCGCTTTATCTTCGCGGGCCACCTGCCACTGCGCCTCCTGTACCCGGGCGCCGCCCAGCTTCCCGATGCTGTTGTAGGGCAGCGGAGCCAATTGGCAGATGATGAAGTGCAGGTCGGGTTGCTGCCAACCCGCGCGCCACTGCTCCATCATGGCTCGCAGCATCTCGGCATAGACGTGGGAGTTGCGGCGGTTGCTTTCGCCCTGCAACCAAACCACGCCGGCCAGCGGAAACCCCTCGATGGGGGCAATCATGGCGTTGTAGAGTTTGACGGGGTCGCGGTAGGGTTTGTCGGCCTTCGGGATGTAGTCGCGCTTGTCGAAACGAGCGATGGTCTGCTCATTCATCCACGACTCGATGCGCGAACCTCCGTACGAGGCTGAAATAAGACCCACCGGCACGTCGAGCGCCTCGGTCAGACGGCTGCCAAAGAAGAATCCCACGGCCGTAAAGGTGGCTGCCGCTGCGGGCGAGCTAACGGCCCACTCCCCCTTGCAGGTGGTTTGGGGCTCCTCGGCATGGGTAGCTGCGACATGGAACAGGCGCAAGGCCTTGTATTTCGAGGCCGAAGCGATGGCTGCCAATCCCCCCTCGGTGGGTTGCGACGGGAAGCCGCGCAGCGGCATCTGCATGTTCGACTGCCCCGAGCAGAGCCACACCTCGCCAATGAGCACATCGTCGAGTCGAAGCTCCTCCGCGGCCCCCTTCACCACCACGGTTTGGGGTTCGAAGGTCGCCTTCGGCGTCTTAATCGGCAGGCACCAACGACCCTCGCCATCGGCCCGGGTCGTCAGCGGCTCGGCAAGCCACGAGCAGGTGACCACCATGCGTTCGTGGGGTGCAGCTGTGCCTTGCAGCGGTACGTCGTGCTGCTGTTGCAACACCATGTGGTTGGTAAAGAGCGGATGCAGACGCACAGCAGCCACCAACGGGAGGGCCAGCCCCAGCATCAACAGGGTCAGCAGAGTTCGTTTCATATTCGGTTCAAAGGGTTAGGTAGTTCAATTTCGGGTTGGGGCGGGTTGGGGCGGCGCAGCACGAGGGGCTACTCGTCGAGGTAGCGCACATGCCGCTCCCAGGCCCAGGCCGAACGCAACGTGTCGTCCAGGTTGCGCGTCGCATGCCAGCCGAGTTCCTCGTTGGCCAGCGTCGGGTCGGCCCAGATGGCGATGATGTCGCCTTCGCGACGCCCCGTGATGCGGTAGTTGAGTTTCAGCCCGTTGGCCTGCTCGAAGCGACGCACCAGCTCCAAGACCGATACGCCGTTGCCCGTGCCGACATTGAAGACCTCGTAGGCGGCCTTATTCTTGCCTTCGATGAGGCGTGCAATGGCCACGACGTGGGCGCGAGCCAGGTCTACCACATCGATGTAGTCGCGGATGTTCGAGCCATCGGGGGTCGGATAGTCATCGCCGAAGACCGAAAGACATTCGCGCACTCCGGCGGCGGTCTGTGTAATATAAGGTACGAGGTTCTGCGGCACCCCGCGCGGCAACTCGCCAATGAGGGCCGAGGGGTGGGCACCGATGGGGTTGAAATAGCGCAGTGCGATGCCCTTCAAATCGCCATAGCCATTGACCGAGTCGCGCAAGATATCCTCGCACATGGTCTTCGTATTGCCATAGGGCGAGGTGGCCGGTTTGCGCGGGGTCTGCTCGGTGACAGGCTGATGGTCGGGCTCGCCATAGACCGTACACGACGACGAGAAGAGGATGTTCGAACGACCGTAACGGCGCATCAACTCGATGATGTTCATCAACGAGGTGAGGTTGTTGCGGTAGTATTCGAGCGGCTTCTGCACCGACTCGCCCACCGCTTTGTAGGCGGCAAAGTGAATCACCGAGTCGAACTCGTAGCGCTCGAAGAGATCGCGCGCAAGCGCCTCGCGGTCGCAGCAATCGACCTCGACAAAGGGGACCTCGACGCCCGTAATTTGGCGTACTCCCTCCACGGCCCGCAGGTCGCTATTTGACAAATTGTCGGCGATAACCACCTCATAGCCGGCCTCAATCAACTCAACAGCCGTGTGTGAACCGATGTAACCGGCACCACCGCTGACCAGAACACAATGTTTTTTCATCTCGACGCGTATTACATTTTATTGACAAAGATAGGGCTTTTTCAAAAAAAATGCCTACTTTTGCTAATAATTTGATACCAATAACGTACAAAACAATCAAAAAAACGTCGCTATGTATACGAAAATGCAAGCCTATCTGCAACAGGAGTTGGAGCAGATTCGCGCAGCAGGTCTTTACAAAACGGAGCGAATCATCGAATCGCCGCAACGTGCCGAAATCGAAGTGGCTGGTCGTAATGTGCTGAATTTCTGCGCAAACAACTACCTCGGGCTCTCGGACAATCCGCGCCTTATCGAGGCTGCCAAGCGCGCCATGGACGAGCGTGGTTACGGAATGTCATCCGTGCGTTTCATCTGTGGTTGCCAGGATATGCACAAGGAGCTCGAACGCGCCATCTCCGACTACTTCGGCACCGAGGATACGATTCTCTATGCCGCCTGCTTCGATGCCAACGGCGGTGTTTTCGAGCCTCTCTTCACCGACGAGGATGCCATCATCTCCGATGCGCTGAACCATGCCTCGATTATCGACGGCGTGCGCCTCTGCAAGGCGGTACGTTATCGCTATGCCAATGCCGACATGGCCGAATTGGAGGAGTGCCTGAAAAAGGCGCAGGCACAACGCTTCCGCATCATCTGCACCGACGGCGTATTCTCGATGGACGGCAACGCCGCCCCGCTCGACAAGATTGTCGAATTGGCCGAGAAGTACGACGCGATGGTGATGGTCGACGAGTGCCACTCGGCCGGCGTGCTGGGCCCCACGGGTCGCGGCATCACCGAACTCTACAACCTGCGCGGCAAGGTGGAGATTCTGACCGGTACGCTCGGCAAGGCCTTTGGCGGCGCCGTGGGCGGTTTCACGACGGGGCGTAAGGAAATTATCGACATGCTGCGTCAGCGTTCGCGTCCCTATCTCTTCTCCAACTCGCTGCCCCCCGCAGTCGTGGGTGCCGGCATCGAGATGTTCAAGATGCTGGGCGAAAGCGACGCCCTGCACGACCGCCTGGTACAGAATGTCGAACACTTCCGCTCGCGCATGATGGCCGCCGGCTTCGACATCAAACCCACCCAATCGGCCATCTGCGCCGTGATGCTCTACGACGCCAAACTGTCGCAGGACTTCGCCGCAAAGTTGCAGGAAGAGGGGGTCTTCGTGACGGGTTTCTACTACCCCGTCGTGCCGAAGGGCCAGGCCCGCATCCGCGTACAGGTGTCGGCCGGCCACACCACCGAGCAACTCGACCGCTGCATCGAAGCTTTCGTCAAGGTGGGCAAGGAGCTCAACGTATTGAAATAATAATCCCAAAAACACAACGACCATGAAAGCAAACCTGGATGCCATCGACCGCAAAATTTTGCGCTACCTGATTAACAACGCCCGCATGCCCTACTTGGAGATTGCCCGCGAATGTGGCATCTCGGGTGCGGCCATCCATCAACGTATTCACAAGCTGACCGAGGCCGGCGTGATTCAGGGCAGCTACACCATTGTCAACCCCAAGATGCTGGGCTTCGATGTCTGCGCCCACATCAACATCACACTCAAAGACCCGCAGCTCATGGAGCGCACAGTCGAGGAGTTGCAGCAGATTCCCGAGATTGTCGAGGCACACTTCATCTCGGGCAAGGGGTCGATTCAGGTCAAGCTCTACTGCCTCGACAACGAGCACCTGATGCACACGGTCTACGACAAGGTGCTGCGCTTGCAAGGTATCGCCACGACCGAGACGACCATCTCGCTGCGCGAGGTCTTCCGCCGCTCGCTCGATTTGCGGTTTATCGAGAAGTAGCACTCGACAGCTATCCGCCTGAGAGCCTGCCCGAACCAACCAGATCGGGCGGGCTCTCTCTATTTTGCGCAATATGAGGGGAAACGGTCGATTTTTGAGCCAAAAAGCTATTGCTTTTGCGCTACCTTTGTCTTAATAGTTAAACATTCCCCGCCATGAAACAGCTCCTTTCGCTCTTCGCGCTGCTCCTTCTGGGAGCTGCGACCTACGCTACACCTGCCGACGCCGACTTTGAGGTGCGCGGCATTCACCTCGATATGCGCACGCAGGTGATGACCCTCGATGCCCTTCGCGACCTGGTACGCGAGGCGGCGGCCGACGGCATCAACACGCTGCTCATGGAGTGGGAGGCAACCTTCCCCTTCGAAAAACACGCCACGCTGCGCAACCAATACGCCTACACCCCCGATGAGGTGCGCGACCTGGTCGCCTACTGCCACACGCTGGGCATCGAGGTCATTCCGCTGCAAAACTGCTTTGGCCACTGCGAATACATCCTGCGCCATCCGCGCTATGCCGCCCTGCGCGAGGATAAAAAGGAGACCTCGCAGGTCTGCCCCCTGGCCCTCGACGCCACGTTACCGGTTTTTCGGGAGATTTTCGCCGAGATAGCGGCGGCCCACCCCTCGCCCTACATCCACATCGGCGGTGACGAGACGCGCCTGCTCGGTCACTGCAAGCAGTGCGCCGCGAAGGTGAAGGCCGAAGGTGTTTCTGCCCTCTTCGTCGACTATGTCAATGCGATGTGTCAATTGGTGCGCGAGCTGGGGAAGCAGCCGATTATCTGGGCCGACATGCTGCTGCAACACCCCGAGGCGGTGGAGAAGCTGCCCAAAGAGCTGATAGTCATCGACTGGAACTACGGCTGGGAACCCACACACTTCGGCGACATCGACCTCGTGCGTCGCGCCGGCATCACCGTGTGGGGAGCTTCGGCCCTGCGCTCCTCGCCCGACAATCTCTTTCTGACGAATTGGAAGAGCCACTTCGAGAACCTCACCACCTTCCTCCCCTTTGCCCGTACCCACGGCTACCGCGGCATGATTAACACCTCGTGGTCCACCTCGGGGCAGTATGGCTACCTCTACGACCACGGCTGGGAGGTCATCGACATGCAGCCGATTCGCGAGGTCTACCCGCTGGCCGCCTTCCGCATCCTGCGCAAGGCCTATGCCGAGGCCCTGCGCACCGACGAGCCCTTCGCCCCCGAGCCCTTCATCCGCCGCTATGCGACCGAGCACCTCGGCCTCGATGCAACGGGCGCGGCGACCCTGCTCGACTACTTCCTCACGCCGCAGGAGCGCATCCTCACCGAGAAGACCTCCGCTGCACAAATCGACACCTACCTGCACGAGGGGAACGCTCTGCGCAGCCGCATGGCCGCCCTGCGCCCACGACACAATGCCGAGGAGGTGGCCGCCTGGCTGCTGATGCTCGACATCCGCCTGCACTACCTCCGCTTCAAGGCGGTCGAGTGCCACTACGAGTCGCCCGACTTCCGCTGGGAGGAGCGTGCCGTGCCGGCCGAGCAGCTGCGCACGCTGCAACGCGAGGGGCGGCAGCTGCAAAAACGCTTTGTGCAGATGCACGCCGCCTATTTGAAGGCTCCGGCCGTAAGCTATGGCGCATGGTCCTACCTGCACAAAATCGACACCTTATATAATATAGTAAAATAACCCTCCACCCATGAGACTTCTGATGAAAGCCACCACCCTGCTCGGCCTGCTCTTCACGGCCACGACCCTGACCGCCGCCTGCGACGATAGTGCAACCCCCGACCCCAACCCCGCTCCCGAGTTCCCCTCGGAGCTGGTCGCCACGGCCCAACTGACCGAGGCTCAACAGGCGCGCGCCGCGGCCTATCGTGCCGCCTCGCTCGAAGGCGAGCGACTGCGCAACGGCGTCTATGTCTACTCGACCACCGTCAAGGCCTATGCCGACGCCCCCGAGCGATTGGCGGCCCGTATCGCCCTGATGGGCTTCCGCGATGTCTACCTGAGCGCGCAGAAGACGATGATTGTCTCGGCCGACAAGTGGCTGCGCACCTTCATCGCCACCTTTGCCGGCTATGGCGGTGAGACCTGGTCTGTGCGTATTTCCAGCACCAACCTCCTCTTCGACCCCTCGAAGGTCGACGACGAGGTGGCCCTCGTCAAGGAGTACAACAGCCGTGTGGCGCCCAACGAGCGCTTTGCCGGCATCTCGGCCGACCTCGAACCTCACATCCAGAAGGACCAGTCGAAGGAGTACTTCTGGAACAGCACCACCAACAACGGCGTGGGCGGGCCGAACGACCGCCTGCTCCAACGCACCATCGAGTGCCTGTCGCGTGCCGACCGCGCCCTCGAACCGCTGCGCCTGTGCGAGGCTGTGTGGTACAACTACCAGATTTTCAACGACCGCGGCGACCTCTCCTATGGCGACGTGTCGCATTTCCTCGGCGCATGCGATTTTGTGATTATCATGGCCTACCGCAACTCGAAGGAGGCGATTATGGAGAAGAGCCTCCCCACCTTGAAGGCGGCCCAGGGCCACCCCCGCACGGTGAGCATCGCCATCAAGACGGCGCTGAACGGCCTCAGCGACCAGAGTTCGAGCATCGGCCATAAGGGGTGGGACTACCTGCTCGAAACGGTCGAGCACCTCCGCATCCACGGCCCGCGCTACGACGCCTTCCGCGGCATCGACAACTTCACCTGGGAGGGGTTGGAGAAGCTGTGGCTGGAATAGCAGAAGGGGCTCCCAATGCAAAATGAGGCTTGCGCGACCTGCAACACGTCGTCGCGAGAGCCGCCAGGCTCGTGGCAATCTAAAAAAGGCACCACGACCGCCACAACGCTTGTTCAGATTGCCACGCTCTCTGACGTTCGCTCGCAATGACGTTTTCGGCAACTTATTCATTTAAGTTTCGCAAGTAGCTTTATGCCGTTTTCTTTTCCGAACATAGTTTTTTG
>CAZTCM010000001.1:0-44339 GCA_964612285.1 uncultured Alistipes sp. | reverse complement strand
AAAACAGCAATTAACGATAGTACAAGTTTTCTTACCATAAGCGTTAATTTTTAGTTGTTTTATAAATAAAAAGTGAACATGCCTATAAATACGTTCAACTATCTACTACACAAACAGATGAAAAAACAACAAAAGGGTGTTCCGATGGAGGGAAATATGGGTTTTATACACTTCTGACGCATATCCGGTTACTAAATTGTAACCTATTTTACCCTGGTAACTCACAATGGATAAACAATATAGCAGCAAAACAATGTTCAAAACCGCCAATTTTGTAACCAATTCATCTCAATAATTTGCATATATATAATAGGTATCCACGGGATTTTCAACAAATAAATCCCCTTTTCGACCATTCTGGCGCACAAAAAGCCCCAAACGGCCCCCGAAAAACCCCAAAATGAGGGGTTACGAATCGTTATTGAATATCGTAAACAAACAATGAATCGCCACAAAACACCCCTCTTTCATGGCATTCTGTTGCATTTTGGAATTTTTTTATGAATTAATTTGTAAATTATTTTTCAATCATTTATCTTTGCCACTGAACTTTTTATTTATAAAACACACTAAAAATTAACGCTTATGGTAAGAAAACTTGTACTATCGTTAATTGCTGTTTTGGGTGTGGCATTTGCCATCGCACAGAACAAGCAGGTAACCGGTACCGTTTCCGACGCTGAGGGCAATGCAGTTGCCGGCGCTACGGTCATGGTAGACGGAACGAGTCAGGGTACAACGACCGGTACGGAGGGTCAATTCACCATCCTCGCTCCGGCAAATGCCACGCTTACAATTTCGTTTATCGGTTATGAACCGCAAAAGATTAGTATTGCTGGCAAATCGCACCTCAAGGTTACCCTTTCAGAGGACAGCCAGGCCATCGACGATGTAATCGTGGTGGCTTACGGTACGGCTAAGAAGGAGTCGTTCACCGGTTCGGCTGCCGTCATCAAGGGCGAGAACATCGAGAAGCGCGTCGTCTCGAACGTGTCGAAGGCACTCGAAGGTCAGGTAGCCGGTGTGCAGGCCACCTCGGGTACCGGTCAGCCGGGTTCGAGCGCAACCATCGCCATCCGTGGTTTTGGTTCGATCAACGCCTACTCCACGCCGCTCTATGTAGTGGACGGTGTTGCCTACTCGGGTTCGATCAACGCCATCAACCCCGACGACATCGAGTCGATTACGGTGTTGAAGGATGCTTCGGCCGGCGCACTGTATGGTGCTCGTGGTGCAAACGGTGTCATCGTGATCAACACGAAGCGCGGTCGTGAAGGCTCGGTAGAGGTGAACTTCAAGGCTACGCTCGGTGTTTCGTCGCGTGCCCTGCCCAGCTACGACCTCGTAAATCAGCGCGAGTTCGTCGAGCTCAACTGGCAGTCGCTCTACAACTCGGCCTACTTCGATGGTAACTACACCGACACGGCTGCTCGCGATTACGCTTCGGCTCAGCTGGGTAATGTCCTGGGTGCCGACTACAATCCCTTCAAGAACTACGCTTGGAACGACTTGGTAGACCCCGCAACGGGTAAGGTTCGCGCCGACGCCAAATCGGCTTGGGACGAGAACTGGCTCGACGAGGTTTCGGATGATTCGGCTCTCCGTCAGGAGTATCAGGCTTCGGTATCGGGTGGTAACAACATCCACCGCGGCAGCATGTCGCTCAGCTACCTGAACGAGGAGGGTACGCTGCGCACGACGAAGTTCGAGCGCTACACGGGTCGCGTCAGCTATGACACGACGCCCAAGCACTGGTTTGCCGGTGGTATGAACATCAACTTCGCCCACACGAAGACCAACACGAACCGTTACACGGGTTCGTCGACTTCGAACGTTTTCTACACGGCTCAGTTGATGGCTCCGATTTATCCGATCTATAAGAAGGATGCCGACGGTAACGACCTGCTCGATGCCAATGGTCAGCGTCAGTACGACTATGGTGAGAAGCGTCCGCAGAGCCCGAATACGAACGCCATTGCAGGTTTCTACGACGACCCGACAAAGGGTACCGTAGAGCAGGTTTCGACCCGCGCCTACCTCACCTTTGGCAGCGACGACGAGAAGGCCGGCTTCTTGCAGGGCTTGAAGGCCACCGTAAACCTCGGTGTGGACTACAACATGAGCAACAACATGCAGTACTACAACCCCTTCTACGGCAACCAGGCCTCGAATGGCGGTTTGATTTACAAGTACAGCTATCGCGATATGAGCTTCACGCTCAACCAGCTCGTTACCTACAACCGCACGTTCGGTCGTCACGAGGTGAGCGCCCTGCTCGGTCACGAGTACTACGACTATGAGTCGAACTATTTGGAGGCCAGCCGTTCGGGCTTGGTAGCCGGTATCTTCGAGGTGGTAGGTGCCACCATCAACTCGGCTTCGTCGTCGACCAGCGACCACACCATCGAGTCGTACTTCGCTCGTCTGAACTATGGTTTCGACAACAAATACTACATCGACGGCAGCTGGCGTACGGACGGTTCGTCGCGTTTCGCTCCCGACACACGTTGGGGTCACTTCTGGTCGGTAGGTGCTTCGTGGCGTATCTCGCAGGAGGAGTTCATGAAGGATTTCGACTGGTTGGACAACCTGACCATCAAGGCTTCGTATGGTGTACAGGGTAACGAGAGCCTGACGACCTACTACGGCTGGCAGGGTTACTACAACATCGACTCGACGGGTTCGGACTACGGTTTCTCGGTAGGTCAGTTGGAGAACTCGGAGCTGACGTGGGAGAAGAACTCGAACTTCAACGTGGGTGTTGAGGGTGCTCTCTTCGGCAACCGTCTGACCTTCGGCGTTGAATACTACAACCGTCTGACGACGGACATGATTCTGGCTCGTCCGATGGCCTTCTCGACCGGTTTCGATTCGTATCTGGACAACGTGGGCGAGATGCGCAACACGGGTTGGGAGTTCACCGTTACGGGTGCCATCATCAGCAAGCCCGACATGCGTTGGGATATCACCTTCATGGGTTCGACGCAGAACAACGAGGTGATTAAGCTGACGCCCGAGGCCAAGGAGATCGTGAGCGGTTCGCAGATTATTCGCGAGGGTCTTCCCATCTACACCTACTACATGCCCAAATATGCCGGTGTTGATCCGGCCACGGGTGCTGCCCTGTACTATGCCAAGGACGACGACGGCAACGAGTATCTGACCTCGGATACGACGGTCGCTTCGAGCAACCGCTATCTGCACGGCAACCGCATTCCCGACCTGTTTGGTAGCATCGGTACGAACTTCAACTGGAAGGGCATCGATTTCTCGGTATTGACGACCTACTCGATTGGTGGTGTCACGTCGGATTCGGTGTACAGCGGCACGATGAACGTATTCTACTATGGTGAGACCTTCCACAAGCACCAGTTGCGTGCATGGACGCCGGAGAACACCGTCACGGATGTTCCGCGCGTAGAGGTAGGTTCGAGCAGCATTTCGTCGGATCGTTTCCTGGTAGATGCTTCGTACTTCGCCATCAAGAACATCACGCTCGGTTACACGCTGCCGAAGGGCTTCGTGAAGCGCCTGGGCTTGAAGAGTGTCCGTGTTTACGGTTCGGTTGACAACCTGGCACTGTTCACCCACATGCAGGGTCTGAACCCCACCTACTCGCTTTCGGGTGGTACGGGCTATGTTTACACCCCGTCGCGCAGCTTCGTAGCTGGTTTGGACATCAAATTCTAACAACTTAAACCGGAGATTAACAGTATGAAAAGATTATTTATATTAGGTATCATCGCTTCGCTCACGCTTTCGTGCTCGAAGGATGTTCTCGACACCTTCCCCGGCACCAAGGTTGACTCGAACGTCGTATACGGTAGTGTTGACAATGCTTCGTCGGCCCTGACGGGTACGCTGGCAGGTTTGGGTGCTTCGGCTTGGACGAGCGGTTATAGTTCGGGTATGGGCTTCGGTTTGACGGAGACCTATCTGACGGGCGATGCCCTGGCCGAGGACTATGTATTGGCCGAGGCCGGTAACGGCTGGATGTGGCAGACCTACAACTACGCCATCAAGAGCTGGTTCGATGACCCGCGTTTGCAGTGCACCACGGACTGGAACTGTTTCTACACGACGATCAACTCGTGCAACAACCTGATTGGTGCTGCCGAGCTGCTCAACGAGAGCGCCGAGGGTAAGTTCATCCTGGGTCAGGCTTATGTACTGCGTTCGTTCTGCTACCACATGTTGGCTCAGCTCTTCGCTCGCGCTTACTACTACTACCCCGAGGATCTTTGCTTGCCGGTATACCTCGAGCCGACCACTTCGGCCACGAAGGGTCAGCCCCGCCAGACCAACAAGCAGGTTTACGAGGAGGTGATCTATCCCTTCCTGGAAGACGGTATTGCCCTCTTGAAGGAGGCCAAGGAGGCCGGTGTGAAGCGTTCGTCGAAGACCAACATCGACTACTCGGTAGCTCAGGGTATCAAGGCGCGTGTCGCTTTGACGATGCACAAGTACCAAGACGCCTATCAGGCCGCCGAGGAGGCTTTGAAGGAGTATGGCAGCAAGCTGCTGTCGGCTTCGCAGCTCACGTCGGGCATGAACGACATCACTGCTTTGCAGAGTGTGATGTGGGGTGAGATTAAGACGACCGACAACTATGGTATGTACATGTCGTTCTTCGCCCAGATGGATGCCGGTCACGACAGCTATGCTCAGTCGGCCCGCCGCTGCATCAACCCGTGGCTCTACAACCGCATGAACGACACCGACGTGCGTCGTCAGTGGTGGTTGGGCAACTTCGACAATGCCAACTACGAGTCGACGGGCGAGAAGATTAAGTATTGCCAGGTGAAGTTCAAGTTCCAGGGTACGTCGTGGTTGGGTGACTACACCTACATGCGTGCCGAGGAGATGTTGCTGACGGCTGCCGAGGCTTACTGCCACGAGGGCAACGACACGAAGGCGCGTGAGTACCTCATGCAGCTCATGTCGATTCGCGACCCGAAGTACAGCACCTCGAAGACGGGTAAAAACCTTGCTACGCTGACGAGCAGCCTGACGGGTTCGCTGTTGGAGGAGATTCTCATCCAGCGTCGTATCGAGCTGTGGGGCGAGTATGGTCGTCTGTTCGACATCAAGCGTCTGGGCCAGGGCTTCAAGCGCGAGGCTCCCGAGGCTGCCGACAATCCGGGCTTTGTTCCCTCGTCGATTCTGCCCAACCACGATACGCAGTCGCCGGGCACCTTCGCATGGGTACTGCTGATTCCGCAGATGGAGCTCGACGGTAACCCCGAGATTATCCAGAACCCGATTGGCGACACAGCCGAGTAAGGAATAGCGATGTTTCACCAAAAATAACATGCATCAAATTATGAAAAAGATATTGAAATCACTTTTTGCCGCAGGCGTGATGCTCGTTGCTGTCGGGTGTAACCAAGACCAGATTGCCACGACGTTCAACCCTGCCGGTGAAGATGCCAGCGCTGCCTGGTTTGCCCAGAAGGCTGTTTCGCAGGAGTTCTCGACGACGGCCACGGGTGAGCAGACCATCTATGTGGACATCTATCGTCAGAACAACGATGGCGACATGACCGCCGGTCTGTGGTATGAGATGGGCGACGGTGCTGCCGAGTTCCTCTCGGTTCCCGAGTCGATTTTCTTCGCCAACGGCGAGTTCAAGGCGACGATTCCTGTTACGGTATCGAACGTAGAGAACTTCTCGAAGGGTACGACCTATACGGTAACCCTCGGCGTGGGTGACCACCACGAGTTTGAGGATGTTGAGGTAGCCAAGGGTACGCTGAAAGCTGCCGGCCAAGGCCGTGCGGTAGATTCGAATCAGTATTCGAGCATCACCGTATCGACGTCGCTCGAATTGCTTTGGGAGCCGCTGTACATCCTGAAAGACCCCTCGAAGTTGCTCGAAGACCCCGCAGGTCTGACCGAGGCCGACTATGTATTGGGCGAGGATGGCAAGCCGATGTTGCAGACCGGTATCTACTACGACTGGGGCTTTGAAGAGAATGGCGAGGTAGAGTTGCAGCGTGCAGCCGGAACGACGGTATTCCGTATGTTCAATGTATTCGACGGTGCTTGCAACCTCATCTTTACGGTAGACACCGACCCGTCACACATGTTGACCATTGGCGGTAAGCAATATTACAGCTGCGTGCTGACGGCTCAGGATTTGGGTCTTGCTTATGACGCCACCACCAACTTCTGGGTAACCGACCTTCCGTCGTATGCCGGACCGTCATATACCTACGCTGACTATCCCTGCTTCTGGGACGGTGCATACACCTTCTACTTCACGCTCTACTGGCATGTACCCGGCCAAGGTGGTTGGAACAGCTATTCCGAGCCGGGTGACATCCTGATATTGGATGCCGGTGTGGCTCCCGCTCCGGAACCGGAGGTGGAGATTACCTACGAGGGTCGTTCGACCTCGGCTACGGGTATCGACAGCTACTCGCTGACCTTCGAGCCCAATGCCGATGTGGCAAAGTACTACGCTACGGTACTTCCCTTTGACATCGAGAGCGAGATTCCGCTGACTCCCGAGCAGGAGGCTGAGGCAGCTGCACAAGCAAAAGCCTATACAACGGCGTTCTTAAATACCAATGGCGTCTTCGAGGAGAACACCGCAGCATGGAATTATTACTATCCGTACTATTACCAGCTTTATTACGAAGCTTTTGCCGGTGAGATTGCTGCCGGTCTGGTAAGCGAGTATCTGGCTGAGGTACAGGCTAAGATTGAGGCCGGCACCTACGAGGGCGAGCAGCCCGTCTTGGAGCTTACGGAGGCTTCGACCGAGGCTTGGGCATTGGGTACGCCGGGCATGTACACCGCTGTGGCCTACTCGTATGACAAGAGTGGCGAGGTTTCGGGGGTAGACTACAAACTCTTCCTCCACAATCCCGAGGCCAATCCCGCCGGCGTACGTTGCGAGTATACGTTCGACCTCTCGAATGGCAAGTACACCGCTCCGGGTTACGCTTGGGGTAAGTTCAACGACAACGCCATCTATGTAGACTTCTACGAGGGTACCGATGTAACGAGCGTACAGTATGCTACGCTGACGGCTGAGGAGTTTGCTGCTGCCGGCTTTACCGACGCTTCGACCGATGCCGACTACATCGCCTACCTTGCCAAGAATGGTAAGTCGTTGGGTGCTACCGACCTGGCTGATGTAAACGATGTGAATGGTGACGACAGCTACTTCTGGACCTTCATCGATGCCAAGCCCGCTACGCAGTACTACCTGGTTGCCGCCATCTCCGATGCCGACGCTACGAAGGTAGTGGTTGACACGGTGACGACCGAGGCTCAGGTTGAGGGTACGTTCCAGTTCGGTGCCAAGGTGACCAATGAATTGGCTTCGCGTGGTTACTTCGCCCACACGCACATCTATGTAGAATTTGCAGGTTCGCACGTTTGCGCTGCCGATTACCTGATTAGCGCAGCTACGTCGTTCAAGAACTACCTGGTGAAGGGTGCCGATGGTTCGTTCTCGCTCGCCGAGGGTGTTACCAACGAGGACATCATCAAGTTGATTGAGGAGAACGGCACGTCGCTCACGAGCGGTTACTCGTCGTCGGCTCCTTCGGATTTGCAGTACGTCAACACGCCGAATGACGACACCGCTACGATGAAGGCTGTCAACAAGCCCGCCACGGAGTTCTATGTATTGACCTGCTACGACCTCACGGGCGAGGGCTGCAAGAGCTGGAAGGCCCAGTCGGTAACGACGGCTCACGCTCCCGCCGTAGCCTTCACGCAGTCGGTAGCCGTTGATGGCAAGAACCTGATCTTCAACTGGCAGGCTGCCCCCACGGCAAGTATCTTCGCCGTGACGCAGGTAGACTATGCACTGGTGAAGAAGGCCGATTTGGAGGCTGCCGGTGCCGACCTGACGAAGCTCGAGGCCAACGACCTCAACGACTTCGCCGCACAGCTGGCTGCCGGTGGTAACCAGGCCTCGATCGAGGCTGCACAGGCCAACGCCGAGAAGATTCTGTCGGTACTCGCTGCCAACAAGAAGGTCTTCCAGGGCGACGCTGCCTACCTGGTGAACACCGAGGGTGTAACCAAGCAGTTCAGCGACATGGAGGCCGGTGACTATGCCCTGATTTCGGTGGCATACGACCGCTACAACACCAAGCTGAGCGTATCGCTCGCTTCGATTCAGTAAGCAACTGACAGCATGATAAGTAGAGCCGTCCGAGCAACTCGGGCGGCTCTTTTTCTCCCCATTTTCAGGTATTGTGAAAGGGCCTCGCTTCGATTACCTTTGCAGCGCAAATTGGGAAATCAAACGCAAAAATCATAGTACAATGAAGCAACTCTTTATCCTACTACTCACGCTTACCCTGCTCGGGGGCATGCGCGTACAGGCGCAGCAAAAGCCCACCGATGCCCACCTCTTCGGCCATGTGGTCGACAGCCGCTCGCAGGAGCATGTCGCCTTCGCCACCATCGTATTGGCCGGCACGACCATCGGCACCACGACCGATGCCACGGGACACTTTCTGATTAAGAACATCCCCTTTGGCGACTACCTGGTCGAGGTCCGCGCCCTGGGCTATGCCACGCAGCGCACCGAGGTGTGTCTGCATCAGGCCGGCACCGTGGAGGTGAATTTCGAGGTGCGCGAGGAGGCCGTATCGGTCGACCAGGTGGTCGTCTCGGCCAACCGCTCGGAGACCCTCAAACGCGAGGCACCGTCGCTCGTGAGTGTCCTCGATGCCGAGCTCTTCGAGCGTGTATCGACCAGCTCGCTGGGCGGAGGTCTCTCCTACCAGCCGGGTGTGCGCGTCGAGAACACCTGCCAGAACTGCGGCTTCCCCCAGGTGCGCATCAATGGCCTGGATGGGCGTTACTCGCAGATTCTGGTCGACTCGCACCCCCTTTTCTCGGCCCTGACCGGTGTCTACGGTTTGGAGCAGATTCCGGCCAACATGATTGAGCGCGTCGAGGTATTGCGTGGTGGCGGCTCGGCCCTCTATGGCTCGTCGGCCATCGGCGGCACCATCAACGTCATCACCAAAGAGCCGACCCGCAGCATGGCCGAGATGTCGCACACCATCACCTCGCTGGGTTGCAGCTCGTCGTTCGACAATACGACGATGCTCAACGCCTCGCTCGTCTCGGACAGCGGCAAGGCGGCCATCGCCGTCTTCGGGTAGAGCCGCACGGCCGATGGCTATGACATCAGCGGCGACGGCTTCACCGAATTGCTCGAAATGAACTCCGAGGCCCTCGGCATGCGGGCCTACTTCCGCATAGGTGCCTACTCGCGCATCACGGCCCAATACCACCGCATCAAGGATTACCGCCGTGGTGGCGACCAACTCGACGTGCCGCCCCACGAGTCGATGACCTGCGAGCAGGCCGACCACACCATCGACGGCGGAAGCATCTCGTTCGACTGGTCGGCACCCGACCGCTCGAATCGCGTCAACGCCTACGCCTCGTTCCAAAATACGGCCCGCAGCAGCTACTATGGCGCCTATCAGGACCCCGATGCCTATGGCCGCACCCACGACCTCACGGCCGCCGCAGGTCTGCAATATGTGCATGCGTTCCGTCGGCTGCTCTTCATGCCCTCGGAGCTGACCCTCGGGGCCGAATACAGCCACAACGACCTCAACGACCGCTCGATAGGCTACGGCATCGACACGAAGCAGAAGGCCAACATCTATGGCGGCTATTTCCAGAACGAGTGGAAGAACAAGCAGTGGTCGCTGCTCGTGGGCGGCCGTCTCGACAAGCACAACCTGGTCGATGACCTCATCTTCTCGCCGCGCTTCAACCTGCGCTACAACCCCTTTGCCGAGTTGAGCCTGCGTTTGAGCTACGCCGGCGGCTATCGCGCGCCGCAGGCCTACGACGAGGATTTGCACATCGCCATTGTGGGTGGTGACCGTACCCGCATTCGTCTGGCCGAGGATTTGGAAGAGGAGCGTTCGACCTCGTGGAGCGCCTCGGCCGAGTGGTATCACACCTTCGGCACGGTGGCTACCAACCTCACCATCGAGGGTTTCTACACGACCCTTGACGATGTCTTCGCCCTGCGCGAGGTGGGCCACGACCCGATTGATGGCGCCACGATTCAGGAGCGCTACAACGGCTCGGGAGCCACGGTCGGCGGAGTCAACCTTGAAGGTCGTGCCGCCTTGGCCGAGTGGGTGGAGTTGCAGGCCGGCTTCACCTGGCAGGAGAGCCGTTACAAGGAGCCCGAATATTGGAGCGAAAACGAGGAGGTCGCCCCCTCGAAGCGAATGTTCCGCACCCCGAACAGCTATGGTTACTTCACCCTGCTGCTGAAACCCTGGAAGCCTTTCGAGTTGGATTTGACGGGTAATTATACCGGCCGCATGCTCGTGCAACACTACTTCCCCGAAGGTGCCGCACAGATAGATACGGCGGTCGAGACACCGCGCTTCCTCGACATCAACCTGCGCGCTGCCTACACGGTCAATCTCTACAAGGATGTGCAGATGGAGTTGTTTGGCGGCGTGAAGAATCTCTTCGACTCGTTCCAGGATGATTTCGACGCCGGCGCCGAACGCGACTCGGGTTATGTATACGGCCCGCTACTGCCGCGCAGCTGGTTCCTGGGGGTGAAGATTCGCTTCTAATACACTTTTTTTCGCGATTTATTTGGAGTGAATCGAAAAAACCTTTATATTTGCACTCCGATTTACGGCAAGTAGGTCGCAGATGGTGGATGTAGCTCAGTTGGTTAGAGCGTCGGATTGTGGTTCCGAAGGTCGAGGGTTCGAGCCCCTTCTTCCACCCCTTCAAAAGCAGAAAACGCTTGGAGGAAAGACTCCAAGCGTTTTTTGTGTCACTTCAAACAAGGGAATCTGTCTAAGGTGACATATTGCCCATCAACCACTTCGTAGCAATAGTGGCGCAGACCGTTCGTCAGAATCAGATAGCGAGCCCCCAGCACCGAATTATAGCGCACGGCCTGATCCAATGTCGCGCGGTTAATGGTCACCTCCGGAGCCTTGCACTCGGCGAGCAGCAGCGGTGCGCCGGCATCATCCACGACCACGAGGTCGGCGCGTTGGGCCTGACCGTTCAGGGGCACGGGGTACTCGGCAACTATCCGCAGCGGTGCCGCACCGCACGTCGTCACCAGATAGGCCGCCAAATGCTGTCGCACCCACTCTTCGGGGGTCAGCACCAGCCACATACGACGCAACGAATCCCACACCTGCATCTGTTCACCCTGACGGCGACCGCGTAGTTGAATGGCGGGAAATTGGAGTTTTGGCAGCCGGTTCATCGTTCGTATTGAAAAAAAATGTATCTTTGTCGAAAGCAAAGATACAAAACTATGCGCACAATCCTCCTCGCACTGCTGATTTTTTCTGCATCGACCCTCGGTGCACAACCCTATACACCCACCGAAAATCGCGAATTGCCCCGCGGTGAGCTGATGCCTTACGCCTCAGCCGCCGATGCCGACATGGGTGCCGCAAACCATCGCTATGGGGCCTCTATTCCCGCATGGAATCGCGAGGAGGGGCGCTTTACCGCCGAATTTACCGTGCCGTTTGCCTGGACCAATCGTCAGGTCTTTGTACGCGTGGCCCACGCCTCGGCCGACTACGAGGTGCTGATTAACGGCCACCGCATCGGTCGCAATGCCGACCCGAACACGCCGGCCGACTTCAACATCACCAAGCAGGTCCGCGAAGGGCGTAATCACATCGAGATTCTGACGAGCACCGACTCGGCCCTGGCTCCCGTAGAGGGGTGGAAAAAGGGGACCGAGGAGCCCGACTTAGGCGCTGTCGAGCTCTTTTCTTCACCGACAATGGGGGTTCGTGATGTGCTGGTCAAGAGTTGGTTTGGCGAGGAGTCGTCGGTGGCCAATGCCGAAATCGGCATCGTCGTGAAGAGCTACGCGCTCAATCCGCGCACCGTGCGCATCTACTACGAACTGCTCAACCCCGCCGGCGAGCCGGTGACACAGGGCCACGGCGACCTCACCCTCCGCATGCGGGGCGAGGATACGCTGCGCTTCATTGCGACGGTCCCCGACACGCTGCTTTGGAGCCGCGAGAAGCCACAATTCCACACCCTGCGCCTGCGCACACAACGCGACGGTCGCAACATGGAGTACCACACGTTGCCGCTCGGCCTTCGCACGCTGACGATGCACGAAGGAGGGCTCTGCATCAACAACCGCAAGGAGTCGCTCGACATGACGAACCTCGCCCCGAATGCGACCCTCGACGAGGTGGAGCTGCTGCGCAAAACGGGGGTGAATACCCTCCGTCTGCTTCCGGGCGCCGGTGCCGAACGCATCTATCAACTCTGCGACACCATGGGGCTCTATGTCATTGCGCAGGCACCGATTGATACCCACCACCGCGGCTCTTCGCGTCTGAAAGGGGGTAACCCCTCGAACGATCCCGCCTGGAAGCAGGCCTTCATCGAACGCGCCGAGAATACATTCCACACCGCCAAACGCCACCCGTCGGTCATCGGCTTTTCGATTGGTTTCGACGCCGCGAACGGCATCTGCCTCTACGAGAGCTACCTGCACCTGAAACAGCAGGGAGACACGCGCCCAATCCTCTATTTCGAAGCCGAGGGCGAGTGGAACAACGACGGGCTAAAATAGCAGAACACGCTGAATAGCAGCACATTAATCTTTTCAAGCGAGAAAAAAGCGCGTTGTTTGCATTTTTTTCGGCCATTTTTTTTGCAAAATATTTGCACAAACAAACTTTTGTCCCTATCTTTGCAACGCAATCGGGGGATAAATCCCGTGCGCAAATGCCTCTTTAGCTCAGTTGGTAGAGCACGACACTCTTAATGTTGGGGTCCAGGGTTCGAGCCCCTGAGGGGGTACAGAAGAGAAGAACGAAAGTTCTTCTCTTTTTTTGTGCCCACTCAGGGAGCGAGAAGCCGGCTTAATGGTCAAAATGGGCTTAATGGTAAAATTAGGTTGATTGCAGCCCGAACGTCACCGCGAGAGCCGTAAGGCTCGTGGTGGTCTAAAAAGCGCCACGACTGCCGTTTCTCATCGCTACCTTACACTGCCACTGCACGCCCCCCCTCCTGAAACCACAAAAATTATATTTAAAATTGAGTTCATATACCCACAAAAAAACTGTTGAAATAAGCTCTCAACAGTCTGTTTAGGTCTCCTTTTTGACCATTAAACGATTTTACCCCCTATCACAGGTCTCTTTTTGACCATTAAGCCAAAAAAGCGGCCCACATTGCTGTGAGCCGCTCGGAGTACCCGGAGCCGGGGTCGAACCGGCACGTCATTGCTGACATTGGTGTTTGAGACCAACGCGTCTACCGATTCCGCCATCCGGGCAGGCCGAAAACTTTCGAATCGGGACGACAAAGATAGGGACTTTTTTTACAAAAACAAAACATCCGGCAAAAAAAGTCAAAAACCTTTTCACTTTCGACCCCAAAATCGTATATTTGCGACCAAAAGTTAGGTTAATAAAAATTTTTAATTTCGATTGTCATGAATCTACGCAATGCTATCGATTTTCAGCCCAAACTCTTCTCGTCGCTCAAAGGTTACAATCGCGACCTCTTCATGCGCGATGCCCTGGCCGGCATCATTGTCGGCATCGTAGCCATTCCGTTGGCCATTGCCTTCGGTATCGCCTCGGGCGTAGGCCCCACCGAGGGTTTGGTAACGGCCATCATCGCCGGTGTACTCATCTCGGCATTTGGCGGCTCGAAGGTGCAGATTGGCGGTCCCACGGGTGCCTTCATCGTCATCATCTACGGCATCATCCAGCAATATGGGTTGGGCGGGTTGGCCATCGCCACCATCATGGCGGGCATCATCCTCATCTTAATGGGTGTGCTGAAATTGGGCACCATCATCAAGTTCATGCCCTACCCCATCATTGTCGGCTTCACGGGCGGTATAGCCATCACCATCTTCTCGACGCAGATGAACGACCTCTTCGGGTTGGGGATTTCGGAGGTTCCGGCCAACTTCATCGATAAGTGGATTTGCTACTTCCAACACCTGAACGCCATCAACTGGTGGTCGCTGGCCATCGGGCTTGTAAGCATCCTCATCATCTGCTACATGCCCCGCCTCTCGAAAAAGATTCCCGGCTCGCTCGCCGCCATCGTCATCATGACGGCGCTCTGCTGGTTGTTGAAGCGTTTTGCAGGCATCGATTCGATACAGACCATCGGCGACCTCTACGAATTACCCTCGGGGCTGCCGGCCTTTACCCTCCCCGCGCTGGGTGACGCAAGTCTCTTCGAGACGATGCAGCAGTTGCTGCCCGTCGCCTTCACGATTGCCATGCTGGGAGCCATCGAGTCGTTGCTCTCGGCCATGGTAGCCGACGGTGTCATTGGCGACCGCCACAACTCGAACACCGAGCTCATCGGCCAGGGCATCGCCAACCTCGTTGTTCCCTTCTTCGGGGGCATTCCCGCCACGGGAGCCATCGCCCGCACGATGGCCAACATCAACAATGGCGGCCGCACTCCCGTTGCCGGCATTGTGCATACGGTGGTGCTGTTGCTCGTGCTGCTGCTGTTGGGCGGCTTGGTGGGAGCCATTCCGATGCCCTGTCTGGCGGGCGTATTGATTATGGTCGCCTACAACATGAGCGGTTGGCGCACGATTCGTTCGATGTGCCGCCAGGAGAAGTCGAATGTCGCCGTACTCTTCACGACTCTCTTTCTGACCGTCATTTTCGACCTCACGATTGCCATCGAGGTAGGTTTGGTGATGGCCATTGTCCTCTTCATGAAGCGCATCATGGAGAACACCCACATCTCAGTGCTGCACAATGAGATGCAGGTTCACCACGATGGTGAGCGCGACGAGCGTCTGGTCATCCCGAGCCACACCGAAGTCTACGAAATCGACGGTCCCTTCTTCTTCGGCATTGCCACGAAGTTTGAGGAATTGGCCCGCATGCGCGATGCCGAACCGATTCGCATCGTGCGCATGCGCAAGGTGTCGTTCATCGATGCCACGGGGTTGCACAACCTCGAAATCTTTGTTACGGCCTCACAACAACAGGGGCAGCGGGTCATTCTTTCGGGCGTAAACGAGCAGGTTTATCAAGAGATTGAACGTGCCGGCATCGTCGATTTGGTCGGCCGCGAAAATGTCCTCGACCACATCCACAAAGCGATTCGTCGTGCCGAGGAACTCGCAGCGGAGCTGGACAAATAGAGATTCACAAACAAGAAGACCATCGAGGGTGTCCGGCCGTTGTTGCCGCGGCACCCTCTCTTTACGTCAAGCGCCCTCTTTGGCGTCATCTTTGCATACAAGCGGCAAAACACGTTTTGCCATGAGAAAGTACACATTAACACTGGCCATCTTGTTGGTGGCCGTCGGGCCGATTTGGGCCAACCTCCACCGTACCATCCCCTTCAAACAACTGCCTCGTGCGGCACAAGAACTTATCGAGCATCACTTTGACCCCAATGCCGTGAGCCACATCACCGTCGACCGCTCGGCCTTCGACCGCGACTATACGGTCTACTTTGCCGGCGGCTCGTCGATTGACTTCGACAAACAGGGAGCCTGGACCGAGGTCGAGTGCCGCCGCAACAGCGTACCCGATGCCCTGATTCCGGCCGAGATTCGCCGTGCCGTCGCAGAGCGTTTCGAGGGGCGTCCCATCCAAAAGATTGAGCGCGACCGCCACGGCTACGAGGTGGAACTCGAAGGAGGTATCGACCTCAAATTCAACCACCGCTACCTGCTCACAGAGGCAGACGACTGATAACACATCGGCTATCTATAAGTTTTGCTAATGGATAAATCAAATAAGATGATGGAAAAAATGATGGTTTTTTGAAATAGTGTTGTATCTTTGCTTACGGAAACAGAGAATTACAAACACACTAAAACAATACCACTATGTTAAGCCAGAAATTACATGCTGCCATCAACGAGCAGATTAATGCCGAACTTTGGTCGGCCTATTTGTACCTTTCGATGTCGCTGGATGCCGAGTCCAAGGGCTATAAGGGTGTCGCTAACTGGTTCTTCGTGCAGTGGCAGGAGGAGCAGGACCACGCCCGTATTCTGATGAACTACCTCAACTCGCGCGACTGCAAAGTCGAGCTCAAACCGATTGCCGAGGTACGCACGGAATGGGGTTCGGTCCTCGAAATGTTCCAGGAGACGCTCAAACACGAGAAGGTGGTCACGGGCCTGATTAACAACCTGGCCGCCATCGCTGCCGAAGACAAAGACTTTGCATCGTCGAACATGCTCGTATGGTTCATCGACGAGCAGATTGAGGAGGAGGAGTCGGCTCGCGACATGATTTTCGCGTCGGAGGCGGTTGAGAACGACAAGTACGGTATGTACCAGCTCGACAAGGAGCTTGCTGCCCGCACCTACACACAGGCCTCGCCGCTGGCAACGGCCGAGTAGCGAATCCTCATCGCGCATAAACGAGACGGGGCTGTCCAAGCATGTTGGACAGCCCCATTTCGTTTAGGTTTCGTAAATGAATCGAACCTAAGGCTCTTTTATTTGCGCTTAAACTCCATCACCAACGCCTCGCGCGGGCCTACCGTCGTTGCATCAGAGAGCGTCACCGCCTCCCCCGTCAGCACATTGCGTCCCTCGGTGAGAGTAGCTGTAATCTCGGCATAATTCGACCAGGGGATTTGGCGTTTTCCGCGCGAATTGTTCACATAGACAAAGACCGCCTCCGCATCGTCGTAGCGAAAGAAGGCATAGGTGTTGTCGCGACTGCCGAAGTGGAGCGTGCGCCCGTGGTGGAGCACCGGCTTCGTCTTGCGCCAATTGAAGAGGTGTTTCGTATGGTGGTAGACCTCGGCCGCATCACCCGAGAGTTGTGCCGCATCGAAATAGTTCACCTCATCCTCGGGCCAACCACCCGGCGAATCGACACGCAGACCTCCGTGTCCCTGACTCAAATCGACCGACCGCATCATCCACTCGTCGCCCGTGAAGAATTGCGGGATGCCGCGCATCGTTGCGAGCAACGTCATGGCGATCTTTACGCGCCCCACATTACCACGCAGCACATCGGCCACACGGTCGATGTCGTGGTTACCTACGAAGGTCATCATGCGCGACAGGTCGTGGTAGACAAAATCATCCGAGAGGGCATTGTAGACCCGAATCATTCCCTCACCCCAGCGCAACGAGTCGGTCGGCAGGGCCATGCAGACAGCATCACGCAACGGGAAGTCCATGATGGAGGGGAGGTGCGAATCGAAGCCATCCTTGTTGGGATTGCCTCCCTGCCAATAGGCCAGCTGCGGCACATCGGCCGTCCAGCACTCGCCCACGATATTGAGGTTGGGGTATTCGGCCAACACCGCACGGCACCACTCGCTCATCGGCACCTTCTCGTTGTAGGGGTAGGTATCGACGCGCAACCCATCCAAATCGGCATACTCAATCCACCAGACAGCCCACTGCTTGAAGTAGTGGAGCAGGAAGGGGTTGTCGAGGTTCATGTCGGGCATCGAGGTATCGAACCGACCGCTGTCCTGCAACCGCAAATCGTATTTCGACGCATTGGGATCCATGTTGGTCGAGAAGAGGTTGTTCGTGCGCGTAAAGGCATCGAACTGATGCACCCAATCGGCAAAGGGCAAATCCTGCATCCACCAGTGACCCAAGCCGCAGTGGTTGGTCACGATGTCCATGATGATTTTCAACCCCCGACGATGCGCCTCGGCAACATACTCGCGGTAGAGTTCGTTCGACCCCATACGCGGGTCGACGTGGTAGTAGTCGGCACAGGCATAGCCGTGGTAGGAGAACGAAGGCTCGTTGTCGAGCAGCAGCGGTGTCGACCAGATGGCCGTCATGCCGAGGTCGGCAATGTGGTCGAGGTGGTCGATGATGCCTTGCAGGTCACCGCCGTGACGACCGTGGAGATTCGTTCGGTCGGCCTTCTCGAAGGTATCCTCCGTATTGTCGGTCTCGGGCGAACCGTTGGCAAAGCGGTCGGGCATCAAGAGGTAGATGGCATCGGCCATCGTGAAGCTGAGACGCTCACGCGAGCCGGCGCGTCGTGCCGCCAACTCATAGGGCACCTTGAACTCCTCATCGCCGCGCGTAAAGAGCAGATAGCGCATGCCCGGCTCGGCATCGGCATCAATCTCGACATCGACAAAGAGGTAGTTGGGGCTGTCGGCCCGATGCACCTTCGTGATGCGGGCACCATTCCCCTCGATACGCACGTCGTACTCGGCCAGCTGCTCACCGTGCAACATCAGTTGCAGCGGCGTCTGCATCCCCACCCACCACGAGAGCGGCTCGACATGGCTCACACGCCCCTCGGCATCGGCCACCGCAGCAGGGTCAAAGTGTGTCGGCGTTTGGCACGAAGTTGCAATCATAAGCACCACAGGAATCAGGAATTGATAAATCTTCATGGGGTAAAGGTATCTCTTTTTTCACAAAAAGGCGCAAAGTGGGGCCCAAAACCCTACCCTGCGCCTTGAACTTTCTACGCTATTTCACATAGATGGCATAGCCCCAGGCCGGCAGCACAACGGCCGTCTCGACCGTAGCCGGTGCACCATACATATCGGTATAGGCTCCGGCTACCTCCGTAGGCAGATTCAGCTGCTGCTCCTCGGCCGAGAGGTTAAACAGACACAACACCTTGTTTCCCTCGACCTCGCGCGTGAAGGCAAAGACCTCCTTGGGCACACCTGCTACATAGACCAGTTCACCACCCTTCTCACCGGCCCACAATGCCGGATTGTTGTGGCGCAGGACGTTCAACGTGCGGTAGAAGTCGGTGTACTCGTTGGCCTCCCACTTCTCGACGGGGTCCTTCTCGAAGAATGCAAAGCGGTGGTCGTAGCCAATCTCCTGCCCCGTATAGATCAGCGGTTGGCCCTGCGGCAGGACATAGGTCAGGGCGGCAAAGGTCTTCGCCGCAGCCCCCAGACGCTCAAACTCGGTACCCGACCACGAGTTCTCGTCGTGATTCGAGGTGAACATCAGCTGAATCGCCTCACGCGGATAGTCGGTCGTGAACTTCGCAACCCACTCCTTCACGGCAGCCGTCGTTCGCTTGCCCTGGGCCACGTCGTTGATAACATCCTTCAACGGCCAGGCGTAGCAGGCATCAAAACCGTCGGCATGGAAATTCGGGCCCTCGCCCTCGGCCAGGAAGTAAAGGTCGGGGTTGATGGCACGCAGCTCTTTCCACGCAGCCTGCCAATAGGCATCGGGAATCTCTCCGGCCACGTCGCAACGGAAGCCGTCAACACCCTTTGCCACCCAGAACTTCAACACCTCCTTCATCTCGGCATGTACCTCGGGCTCGTCGTAGTTCAACTTGGCGATGTCCCACCAGTCATACTGCACGACGGGCACGCCCAACGAGTCACGCACATACCACGATGCCGGTTTCTCGTCGACCCACGCTGCATCGGGCGAGGTGTGGTTGGCCACATAGTCCAGAATCACGCGGAAGCCCAACTCATGCGCCTTGGCCAGGAAGCGGTCGAAATCCTCCATCGTACCAAACTCGGGGTTGATGGCACGGTAGTCACGGATGGCGTAGTAGGAGCCCAGCGTACCCTTACGCCCCTTCTCGCCGATGGGATGAATCGGCATCAGCCAAATAATATCGACACCCAGCTCTTTGAGGAACGGCAGACGCTCCTCGGCGGCAGCAAAAGTACCCTCGGGGCTCTGCTGACGGACATTCATCTCATACACGACCGAGTTGTAGACCCAATCGCGGTGGGCTGCCTGCGGCGCGGGGGCCGTGCAGCAACTGCTCAACACCAAGGCGAGCGCAACGCAAACAAGCGTTGCCAGAATCGAAAATCGTTTCATCGGTTATCAGTTTTTTGTTAGAATTTCAAACGTACAGGGGGCCAACGTCAGCGTCAGACGCTGCTCGTTGCGCTCGAAAGCACCGCCAAATTGCGCTTGCAGCGGCTGCGCAGCATCGATGGTTGCGGGCAACTCGCACGTTATGGTGCGTATTTCGTTCCCCGTATTGAGGGCTACGACCACCCATTCGCCCATGTAGACACGCAGGTAGACCCACACATCGGGGGTCAGGGCCAAGGTCTGCATCTCGCCATAGAGCAGCGGCATCGAGCTGCGACGCAGGTGCACCAGCCGTGCCGTCAGGTCAAATTGCGCCTGTTCGGCCTCGTTGTACCCCTCGAAGCGCATCATGCGGCGGTTGTCGGGATCGTTGCCGCCCGGCTCGCCATACTCGTCGCCCTGATAGATGCAGGGAACACCCGGGATGGTCATATTCAGGGCATTAATCAACGCCAGTTTCTTATACCCCACCGGCTCGCCTACACCCACTTCGCGCAACCATCCGGCCGCCTTGTGGTCCTCGTCGGGATGGAGCGCCCCACCGGCCAGCGAAATCAAACGTCCCTTGTCGTGGTTGCCCGTGATGTTGCCCATCGTGTGGTGAGCACCATAGGCCGTGAGCGACTCATCGACCACATAGGCCAATCGCTCGACCGAGTGGCCGCGCGTCAGCACATCGAGGGCCGTGTGGTAGACATTGAAGTCGAATTGGGCGTTAATCATGCCGCTGCGCACATACGAACCAATCAACGTCGGGTCGCCATACGTTTCGCCAATCTGCCACAACTCGCGGTCGGTGACACGTTCACGCAACTTCTTGGTCAGCAGTCGCCAATACCCCAACGGAATATGCTTGCAGGCATCGTGGCGGAAGCCGTCGAAGTCATACTCGGTCATCCAGAAAGTAGCCGAATCGGTCATCGGCTCGGCCACCTCCGCACGTTCGAGGTCGAGCGACGGGATGTGTTCGTCAAACCAGGTGGTCAGACGATGCTCGTCCCACAGGCCGATGTTCTTGCGGCCGTCGGGCAGCATGAGCGGAATCACCCAGTCGGGGTGTGCCTGCAAAACGGGCGAGTTGATGTGCAGGTGGTTGGCCACATAGTCCAGCACCACATTCATGCCGTGGGCATGGGCCGTGGCAAGCAACTCCTTCAACTCCTCCGAGGTACCGAAGCGGTCATCAACCTCGGTCGTATAGATGGGCCAATAGCCGTGGTAGCCCGAGAATTTCGTGCGCGGATTGAGGTTCAGGCCCCACGCATCGCGCGGATTCTGCGTGATGGGCGAAATCCAGATGGTCGAGATACCCAGCCGCTCGAAGAAGCCCTCCTCGATTTTCGCCGTGATACCCTTCAAATCGCCCCCCTGGTAGTCGGCCTGAGGAAGCACCTCGGGCGAGTTGAGCGGTGCATTGTTCGTCGGGTCGGCATCGTAGAAGCGGTCAATCATCAGCGAGTAGAGCACCTGCGCCTGCTGATCACGGCGGGTCAGTTCGTCGGTCGAACGCACCACCTTCCCCCGACGCAGCGGAACCAGCACATCGTTGAAGAGTCCCTCGTCGCTCACGGCGTATACACGCAGGAACGAGCGCTCGTGTGCCGCAGCATCCTTCGGCAGCACGACCTCGATGGTCGTATCGTCGCAATGAATGTCGGTTGCCGGCAGCAGGCAGTTTTGCCACAACGCCACCACCTGTCGAGGCGCCACCGTCGAGGTCAACGCCACCGTCGAGCACATCGTGCCATGGGTCACGAGCATCGCCTCGCGGTCACGACGCGCACCCACGGCAACCAACGAGAGCCGGTTGCCCTCCTTCCAGGCCGAGAGGGTGGCGAGTTGCACATCGGCCGCTGCCGTCACTTCAAATTCGCTCCAATCCTCCGTTACGGGGGTCAGCGTCAAGGCTGCGTTCCCATCGACCGTGAGCGAATCGGCCCCCTCCCACGTCGGGAGGTAATCGGTCAAATAGCAGTGCTGCACCCCCTCTGTCAGACGGAGCGGCAGAATCGGCGAGGCGTCGGCCTCCGGCGCTGCACCGGTAAAGCGTGCCGTGCGACAACCTGCCAACAGCAATCCGAGGCCCAGCACCAAGATAAGTCGTTTCATCGTCTAAAAATAATGTAGTTTCGGTTTTCGGGTGAGGACGTTGCGCACAATCACGCCGCAAAATCCCCCTGCCGGAGCCATTCCGGCAACCACACGACGGGGAGGACGTCGATATACGCCTTCCCCGTCGTCGTAGTTCGTCTTAGGCAGCAGCAAGCGACTACTGCACCTTGAAGATAACGGTCGAGTAGGCCGGCAGGCTCAACATGTCCTCTTCGAGCAGCACGTTGCCCATCACAGCGACTGCCTTGTCAATCTTCTCGTAGAGTTTCACCTCGATCGGACGCGAGCCAATGTTGTGCATCACCAGGAGCTTCGTACCCTCAGCCTCACGATACCATGCAGCCAGCGAGTGGGGTTTATCGCTCTCGTCGTAGCACTTCGTGAGCGAGCCCTTCTCGGTCAGTGCCGGATAGATGTTGCGCAGCTGACCAAATTTGCGGTAGGCATTCAGCACCGAGTGTTCGTCGGCCAACTGGTCCTCGACGCTCTTCTCGTTGGCAAATACCGGCGAGAGGGCACCCGTATACTTGGCATACTCGGTCTTGGTCCACTTCATCGGCTGACGCACATTCACGTCATCGCTCGATTTGTCGCCCGAATAGGCCAGCTCCTCACCATAGTAGATGACCGGACGCCCGGGCAACGTGAGCTGCATCACACCTGCCATACGCGCATAATCGCGGTTGCCGTCCAACTCGTTCATGATGCGGTTCTCGTCGTGGTTTTTGAGTTTCGTGGCATCGATAAAGTTGGGGTTGGCAGCGTGCAGCTTGCTCTGCAACTCGATAACATCCTTGGCCACATAATGGCCCTGACGATTCTTCAAGGCATAGATCAACTTCCCGCTGAAATCGAAGTTGAAGCACGAGGGGAGGCAGTTGGCATAGCTTGCCACCATATCCGTGCCATCGAAAATCTCGGCCACCATGTAGACATTCTCACCATTCGAATGGGGTAAGGTCTTGTAGTGCGCATTGATGTCGGCGTAGAACTTCGACCAGAACTCCTGGTTCTCGGGGCCGCCATCTTGGCGATAGATGTGCTTGGCCGCATCCAGACGCAGGCCATCGACACCCATCGAGAGCCAATCCTTCATCGCCTGCACGATGTGCTTGTAGGGCACCGTATTCTGGCAGGTAGCCACCGGACCATAGTTCAACTCGGGCATCCAGGCCGAGAAGAGACGGGCATAGACCTTCAACGACTTCATATACTCGAACTGGATGTTGCCGCCGTGGTCACCCAGGGCATAGACCTCACCCTCGTTGATATAGTTGCCCGTTTTCGAGCCATACTTCACCCCGTCGGCATCCCAATTCGCATCATCATCGGTCGTGCGAATGAGGAAGCCCCACGGCGACTTGAAGTCCATCGTCAGCTCGTAGATACCGTTGCCCTTGTCGTACATACGATAGTACTTGCCCGGATCTTCGCAGTAGAGGAACATCTTCACCTCCTTATCCTCGTTGGCCGGCTGAGCCTCGGCCTCGGTCGGCTCGACCTTTACGGTCTTCTGATTCCAATCGACCGTGAAGGTGTAGCGGTGGGTCGTCGCCTCGGGCAACTGCCATCCGTCGACATCTTTCCATGCCCCCGACTCATACCCTTCCGATTTAGCCACCTCGGTCAGCATCGGGAACTTACCCAGGGCAATGTCGAGTGCCGGATTGTCCGACAACATATAGTAGTACCAACTCTCGGCATACTCACCCTCGCCGGCCTGCACCTTCTTGTACGATTCGAGTGCCTCGGTGTACCAGGGGTGCCCCTTACCGGTGTGGTTTACGGCAATGTCGATGTAGATTTTGATACCGCGCTGGTGGGCAGCATCGAGCAGCTGCTTGAAATCCTCCTTCGTACCGAACTTCGGGTGTACCTCCGTATAATCCGTGATGTCGTAGCCGTGGTACGAGTCGGAGGGGTGAATCGGCGAGAGCCAGATAGCACCGGCACCCAACTCTTTGATGTAGTCGAGCTTCGAGATGACACCCTGGAAGTCACCGTAGTTGTCGCCGTTGCTGTCGGCAAACGAGTAGACCAGAATCTGGTAAATCATCTCACTGCGATTCACACCGTCCCAGTTCACGTCGGCTTTCACCAGGTTGGGATCTTCCGAGGCTGCGGCCTGCGTCACGGAGATAAGAATCGACTGCTCGCCGGCGCATGCGAGGGTCAGTTCGGCCATACGCTCTTTGGCGCGGTCGTTGGGCGAAGCCATGATGTCGAGCTCCGAGGTGCCGTTGTTGCCATTACGCAGCGAGGCATAGCACCACTCGGCCGATGAGGTTACACTCCACGCGCCGGGAGCCGTGATGATGATGGGTTGCGAGCCACCCTCTTCGGAGAAGGTGTAGCTCACTTGTGAGGCCGAGAGTTCGAGCTGCGAGCCTTCGCCGAGCTGACCATCAAAGACCTCGTTCTCGGCACAGCCAACGGCCATGAGGGCCACGGCTGCCACGAGCATCGAATGACGCAAATATGCTAAAAACTTTTTCATTGTTTTTCCTTATTTTAATCGCTTTTCGGCAGGCTCCTGCGACCAATGTCGCAGGGCCTTTCCGAAAGAGGTTTGTTAGATACTCGGGGTTGTGCCCTCGGCCACAATCAGACACTTCAAATCGGTCGGGTTGAAATAGATGTCGTAGGTACCCGATACCTCCACATACATATTACGGGCATCTGCACCATTAATCAGATCGAACTGCGTGCCTACGGCTACCGCATTGTTCGAATCCTGGGCTCCGGCAACACCATAGTTGTAGGAGTTGTTCCATGTGCCATCGTTGTAGCCGCGAATCTTGAACGGCTCGTTCGCCACCAATGCCTGCGTAGCCTTGTAATAACCGGCCTGCGCTGCATACTCGACAAACGCCGCATCGTCACCACTGCCACCCCAGCCGTTGTGCTGACCTACCAGACCGTAGACAGCCGTCGGGGTCGGCTCGGGAGTCGTGCCGCCGAAATCGGGCGTCGTGCCCTCGGCCATAATCAGACACTTCAAATCGGTCGGGTTGAAATAGATGTCGTAGGTACCCGATACCTCCACATACATATTACGGGCATCTGCACCATTAATCAGATCGAACTGCGTGCCTACGGCTACCGCATTGTTCGAATCCTGGGCTCCGGCAACACCATAGTTGTAGGAGTTGTTCCATGTGCCATCGTTGTAGCCGCGAATCTTGAACGGCTCGTTCGCCACCAATGCCTGCGTAGCCTTGTAATAACCGGCCTGCGCTGCATACTCGACAAACGCCGCATCGTCACCACTGCCACCCCAGCCGTTGTGCTGACCTACCAGACCGTAGACAGCCGTCGGGGTCGGCTCGGGAGTCGTGCCGCCGAAATCGGGTGTCGTGCCCTCGGCCACAATCAGACACTTCAAATCGGTCGGGTTGAAGTAAATGTCGTAAGTGCCCGTGGTCTCCACGCACATGTTGCGGCTGTGAGCGCCATTCACCAGTGCGAAGGTCGTACCAACACCGACGGCATTCGTCGAGTCCGGCTCACCCTCTACACCATAGTTGGCTGCATCGTTCCATTCGCCAAAACCGCGAATCTTGAAGGCCTTGTTGGCCGTCAGGGTCTGCGTGGCCTTGTAGTAACCGGCCTGCTCGGCATACTCGACAAACGGCGTATCGGTCCAGCTATTATCCTCGCCTACCAGGCCGTAGAGATGCTCCGGCGCTGCGGGGATGGTCGGATCCTCCGCACCGGCCGTCACCACATAGAGCGTCAACGTAGTCGGGTTGAAGTAGATATCATATACACCGGCCTCTACCGGAATGTTGCCACCGGCACCATCCACAGCCAAAACAACCGGCTCACCCAATACCAGAGTCGCCCCCTCGGGGATTCCATAATCGGGGTTATCCCACGAGCCGATTTCGATAATCTTAAAGTTACCGGCAGACAACGTAACACCCTTAATCACCTTAAAGCCATTGTCATGGTTGCTCATTGCATAGGTCTCATCGGCAGGATTCCAACCGTTCAGGTCACCTACAAGGCCATACAATACAGCAGCGCCCTCCTCGATGTAGAATTCGAGCGTCGTGGGGTTGAAGTAGAGGTTATAGGTGCCCGAAGCGGCCCACTTGAAGTTGCTGCCACCATTGGACAAGGTATAGGTTTCGCCCACCTTAATCTCGGCCTCGACACCCCAGTTGGTGCCCCAATCATCATTCATGCGAATCTTCGCCTGCTGACCGGCCGTAGCCACAAAGTTCTTCAACACGAGCCAGCCGGCTTTATCCGTAGCAGCCACAAACTGCGGGTCGGCAGGACCGCCATTACCGGGTCCCCAATTGTTGTGCTCACCGCACAGACCATAGTAGGCACCGGCTACCGTCGCCTTGAACTCCAAGGTCTCGGGATTGAAATGCAGGTCATAGGAACCGGCCGCCATCGCGAACTTCTCGCCACCTGCTTTGAGCGTGTAGCTCTGGTCGGCAACCACCGTCTCGGCAGCCGTTTCCAGACCCCAGGTCGACTTATTCGCGTCGTTCAGACGAAGCATCAGCTGCTCGCCCTCCTTCACCTCGAAGTCCTCCAAGATATACCAGCCCTCTTGCGTTGCATCGGCCACAAACTTGCGGTCACGACCGGTAGCGCCCCACTGGTTGTAGTCACCCACAACGCCATACTCGTTCACGATGCCCGTCTGTACGAACTGCAACGAATAGTTGGCGTTGGTAGAAAAGTCAATTGTCACATTAAACTCACCGGCCGCCGAAACGATATTATCACCTTCCTGGTCCCAAGCCAGCGTCACAAGCGTCGTGGGATCGTGCTCGACATTCTTCACCTGGCCAAAGTTGTAACCCGGCTCCGAGACATCATTGCCGTCGTTGAGCTCGGGGAAAGGTTTGTTCCAATTGTTGTTCAGGCGCACCTTATAGCCACCGCCACTCTTGCTGAACTTGGCCTTCATCTCATAGCAGAAGGTGTTCTCGTTGAAGGTAAACTGAGCCTCTTTGCCCCAGTCGGCTGCGATGCCGTTGATCAACTCCTTCTCGCCAATCAGACCCACCGAATTGATCTTAAAGGCGCGGATATACTCATCGTTCAGATTGACATAGAAGGCATAGGTACCCTCCTGCGGAGCCAACTCATCGCCATCGACATTGAGCGACGAGGTCCAATAGTAGGGCGACGAGGTGCTCTCGGTCGTACCACCGACAAAAATCTTCTTCGGCTCGGGGTCGTTCACCGTACGCGGGTTGATGTAGTAAAACTCAGCCTTACCACCATAGATGGTTACCACACCGTGGTAGGCACCCTCGTTGGCGTCACCCTTCAAAATCGGCGCCTTGTCGAGCGTATTCAGCCCGTCGTGGCCACAGAAATCACCAACCACATAGAGGAAGTCGGGGAATGCCGGCGTGTAGGTCGTCACCTTCAACTTCGTCGGCGCAGCCTCCAACCACTCGCTGTTGTAGTCGGGCGTTGCTCCAGAAACAGCCGTCACGAGGAACGACAGCTCATACTGCTTATCCTTCTCGAAGCCGTTTTTGAGCAGCACCGAGTTCAGTTTCGGCCAGGTAGTCGCATACTCGGTCTTCTCCAAGCCCGAAGCCAACAGGTGACGGAAGCCGTCAGCAAGCTCCAACTCGACACGGTAGGTCACCGTCTGACCCTGCTCGAAGCGAGCCTCGGTCCACGTCAGCAGCACCTGCTCCTCGGGCTGGGTATCGGTCAATACCAACCCCTCGGGGGAGATGTGCTCGGCAATCGAAACCACCGGTGCCATATAGTCGCCATAAAGATAGACCTTCACGGTCTGCGCCTCCGATTTGAGGGCCTGCACGCCGTTGTCGGCGACGACATAGACCCCAATCTCGATGTTCTGGTTGCCATCGAGCGCAAAGCCGTTGAGCAACAACTGACGCAGAGCCGGTTTGGCCACCGTGTAGAAGGTCGATTGGGTGGTTGCCAACTGCAACTCCTCGCCATTGAGGGTTGCATAGAGGTGGTAGTTCACCTCGCCCGAGAGGTTACGGGCAGCCTTCCAGGTGAAGGATACCGTCTCTTCGAGCGTGTTGGGGGTCATCAGAATGGAGGCATGCTCATCCATCACGGGAGCGACCGCATCTTTCGAAATCATGTCGGTCGGATCCGTCTCACAGGCCGTGAAGCCGACGAGGGCCATCACCAAAGCCGTTATGTATCTGAAAATTTTCATATCGTTCACTTTTGTTGTCGCTCGCGGGCCCCGCAGCCGCAGCCTTGCGGCCCGCGAATGATTATCCATCATTGCTCGTTACTCGGCCAATTCAAAGCTAACCAACCAGGGGGTGCGGTCGAGGTAGAGTTTCACATAGTGGTTGCCACCCTCCGGAATCTTGATGTTCTGGGCATCACCACCCATCAGCGCGTGACCCGCGAAGGCGGTCAACACGGCACTCGAACCATAGACATAGGCCGAGCCCTCAGCGGCGGTCGGAGCGTCCGAGTTATCGACGCCATACCAGCCACCGTTGACGAAGGCTTTGAACTGCATACCGGCCGGATAGGCCTCCTCGCTGCGCCATACGTTGCCCACGTTGTCGTAGGTGAGGTGTACCGGAGCATCCCAGTTCGAAGCGGCCATCTCGCCCTTCAAGGCAACCTCCGACACCACTTCGGCGGCGATGGTCATCTTCTTGATATCGACGGTCAATTTGTAGATGCCGGGCTTCGTCACCAGGTTGTCGTCACCGTCACCCGAGAAGCAGGCGCTCTTCTGCACAAAGGCCGAGAAACCCTTCTGGCCGCCATCCCATTTCTGGTTAGGCATCACTTTGAAGGCCGTTGTACCCGGAGCATAGTCCGCTTCGGTGAGGTTGTAGATACCCTCATAGATATCCGTACCGCCCTCAATCTCCCACATCAAGCAGGCCTGCGTGATGGTCCAGCCCTGGAAATTACCACAGATGTGATAATATTTGAGCGAGGCGGCAAAGGTCGTGACATTGAATTTCACCACATTCGATTTCGGCGTCGAAATATCCGAGCCGCCGGCGTAGGCCACCACATAGGCACCCACCTCGGCTGTCGTCTCGGCCGGCACCTTCAACGTATTTACCACAAAGCCGTTGAGTACCGATTTCAGCAACGACAGCGAGGGGTAGTTCGAGGAGCCTACAAGCACCTCCAAATCATCCTTCACGAGGTAGAAATCATAGCGTACAACCACCGGCTGCCCAAAGTCGGCCTCCGAGCAGGTGAAGGTGACGCTCTCCTGTTTCATATTGTCGGCATTGACCACAACATCGCCCTGTTCGTTGAGCGACAGCGGTTGCAACTGCTCTTCGGGAGCGAGACGATACTCGTCGACACCGGTTTCGCACGACACGAGCGCGAGCGCGGCAGCAACAAACATCGACAAATATTTCATGTATTTCATATCAATTCTCTATTTTTATGTTGAATACTGCTCACTGCGCCTATTGACGGGGATAACCCTCGTTCTGTTCCAGACCGGGGTTGGTCAGCATGTCCGACGTGATAATCGGATAGACCGTGCGATGGCTCTCGATGGCGGCTACACCACTCTTGATACCATTCTTGTAGGGCCAAGGATTCTCGGCCGTCAGGAAGAGCCCGTAGCGAATCAAATCGACGCGACGGTGTCCCTCCCACATCAACTCACGCACACGCTCTTTGAGGATCCAATCCAGGTCGACCGAGAAGGGTAACACGGCCTCCTCACCATTGGCACGTTGATAGATGGTTTCAAGGTAGCCATAGCCATCGTCGCCCGATGAGAGCGAACCACCCTTGATGCGGGCATCGGCCTCGGCGGCAATCAGGTACATCTCCGCCAGACGGAAAATCGGGAAGTCGGCCGACGAGAAAGCATAGCCCTTATCGGCCATCAACGAGTAGTTATTGCTGTCGAGCGGCAACCACTTCAAGCAGGCCCAGCCGGTCGTAATCTCCGACGACTCGTTCACGAACTCCTGCGTAAAGCCGTAATTGTAGAAGGCTGCACGATAGTCACTGCGTGCCACGTCGTAGCCCCAATCGACGGTCGAGCCGCCCCATACAACGCCTTGCAGGTCGAAGTTCTCCATCACGAACTCGTCCGAAACGTGGTAACCGTTCCACTGACCGTTGTAGATGGGATTCTCCAACCCAAAGAGCAGGTGAATCTCCTTCGTAGCCATCGTCTCATTGACCGAAGCCTGTACCAGGTGGGTCGTACCACCATAGCTCTGCGTCTTGGCCGAGTCGTACATCGCGGCTACGATAAACTCCTTCTGAGCACCGTTGGTCGAGTTATCCTGCAAGAAGAGTTTCTTGTAGTCGGAGCAGAGCTCATAACCACCCTCGTTGATTACCTTCTCGGCCGCATTCTTGGCATCCTCCCAACGTGCCGTACCGGTGTAAACCTCGGCGTTGAGGTACATACGAGCCAGAATCGCCCAGGCAGCACCCTTCGACAGACGCGGATAGGAGACGGGCTTCGCGGGCAGATACTCATCCTCGGTCAGCGCCAACAACTCCGACTCGACCCACTTGAAAAGCTCCGTGCGTCCCAACTGCTTGGGCAGCGCGCCGCTGAGCGTACCCTCATAGGTCACCATCGGCGGATTGCCAAACAGGTCGAGCAAAATCTCATAGTGCAGCGCGCGCAACAGACGCAGCTCCGAGCGGTAGGCACGCACGTCGTCAAGCACCGCCTCGTGGCCGCGGCCCAAAACCGCAGCATCGCTCGATACGGCATCACTGAGGAATTCGTTGCACATGGCTACCGCCTTCAAACCACGCAGGTAGACAGCCATCACAGCGGCATTCGTGCCGGTCCACTTGTTATACTGCAAGGGTTTCACATAGTCATCGCTCCAGGCATCGCACACCTTAAACGAGTCGGTAGACATCTCGTTGAGGCCCATGTATTGACGGATATACTCGCTCTGACCGGCATTGTCGACGGCAATATCCGACGAACCCGGGTCGCCCTGCGACACGAACGAGAAGTAGGCGTATGCATAGTTCGCATACTGGGAGTAGCTCTCGGGAGCGGCAAAGGCCTGGTCGACCGTCGAGACATTCTCCGAAAGGGGCTGCGTATCCAAATCGCTCAGACACGAAGTGAACATCGCACCCGAGGCGAGCAGCGCCAAGCTGTATTTCAAAATAGTTTTCATAATGTTCGATGCGGTGTTTAGAAGTTAATGTTCAGACGCAACGTGTAGAGACGCGGACGCGGGATAATCTCGCTGTAAACGCCGTCAACATCGCTCACCTCGGGATCGAGACCCGAGTAATCCGAAATCACGAATACGTTCTGACACGATGCGGCGATGCGGATGTTCATCTTCGACTTACCCACCTCGCGGAACGTATAGCCGAGGTTGATGTCATCGACACGGAAGAACGATGCATCTTCGATGAAGTAGTCCGAATAGGCCTGATTGGCATCGTTCTGCCCCGTAAAGCCCGTGCGGAAATGATACTCGTTGTAGTTGCGCAGGTGGTCGTAGGCCAACCAGCGCATGTAGACGGTCGAGTTGTCCACGGCCATCTTATTGATGGCTTCGTTGCCAATCGAGCCGTGTGCATTCAGACCAAAGTCCCAATTCTTGTAGGTGAGCTGCGTGCTGATACCGTAGTAGAAGTCGGGCGTAGCGCTGCAACCGGTGATGTAGCGGTCATTCTCGGAAATCGTACCATCGCCGTCGCGGTCGATGTAGGTATTCTGCAACGGCTTACCGTTTGCATCATAAGCCTGCTGATAGAGGAAGAAGGAGTAAGGCTGGTACCCCTTGTAGTGGATGGCCGAACCGCCACCGGTACCCGACATCGTCTCACCGACCTTCACATAGTTGCCGTTCAGGTCGCCAATCTCGGTCTGCTGCCAGGTACCATTCAGGTTCACCGACCAGTTCCAATCCTCGGTCTGAACGGGAACGAGGTTCAACGAGAGCTCGATACCCTGGTTCATCATCTCACCGATGTTCTGCTTCAAGCGGTTCGTGAAGTTCATACCGGTCGGAATATCGACGTCGCTCAACAGGTCGGTCGTCTTGCGGTAGTAGTAGTCGAGGCTACCATTGATACGCCCCGAAAGGAACCCAAAGTCGATACCGGCGTTGTAGGTCGTCGTCGTCTCCCACTTGATGTTCGTATTATAGGCATTGGGGGCCAGCGTACCGACAATTCCGTCGATGTATTGAATCTTATCGCTGTTGTTGTAGTTGTAGGTCGGGATGTAGGGATAGTAATCCGAGCCGACATCCTGCTGACCCGTTTCACCCCAACCCAGACGCAGTTTCAGGGCGGTCAGCGTCTGCGAATCCTTCAAGAAGTTCTCCTGAGCGATGTTCCAGGCGAAGGCTGCCGAGGGGAAGAAGCCCCAACGGTTGTCCTTCGAGAAGCGCGACGTAGCATCCTCGCGCATCGTGAAGGTGAAGAGGTATTTCGAGTTAATCGAGTAGTTCAAACGACCGAAGAACGACACCAGATAGTACTCCTTGTGCGTGTGCGGACGACGCGACTCGGGCGAAACGCTCGACGGATGGTACTCGTCACGATTGTTGTTCAGATAGGTCAGGCTGCGGTTCTTCACATAGTTGTGCTGCCACGAGTAACCGGCCATCACATCCAGGCGGTGGATACCCAGCTCTTTGTTGTAGTTGGCATAGAACTCCAACAGCGTGTTGGAGTTGTAGTCGCGCCAGGTCGAATAGGCATCCTCGGCACCCGACTTGATGCTGTTGAACGAACCCACCGTATTGTAGTTCGTGCCGTTCGTCTCCGAGAAGTCGTAACCGAGGTTCAGGTTCAGGCGCAGATCCTCGAAGCCGTGAATCTTATAATCGAGCTGCATATTGCCAATCGAACGCCAGGTCGAGGTGTACTGCACCCAGTCGTTCAAGGTCGAGAGGGGGTTCACGTTCGAGTTGACGTTGGGCGAAAACGACCCGTCGGCCGCAAAGACACCGTGGTTGTAGTAACCATTTGCCGTGTCGTAGTTCACCGTACCGTCGTCATTGAGGAAGTGTACGGGCTTGGTGGGGTCGTACGAAAGGGCATCACCCACGGCATTGTTCGTAGCATTCTGCTTGTTGTAGACCGCTTTGAGGTTGAGGTTTACGGTGAGGTGCTCGTCGAAGAACTTCGGTGCGAGGTTCACGCCGATATTCACGCGCGAGTTGTCACCGCCCTTGACCGTACCCTGGTCGTAGTTGAAGCCGGCCGTCACACGATAGGGGAACAGACCACCCTCCGTGTTGCCATAGAGCGAGATGTTGTGGTCGGTCGTGAAGGCCGTGCGGTAGATCATATCCTGCCACTCCGAGTTGTAAATCGTACCCTTGTAACCGAGCAGCGACTGAATCTTATCGCTCTCCATCGGATAGAGCTGGCTGTACTGGTTGGTCATGTAGTCGGCATATTCGGGTCCCGACATCACGTCGATTTTACCTGCATTGGTCTTCACCGTGTAGCTCGAATTGTAGCTCACCTGCAACCCCTTGCCGCGGCCCTTCTTCGTGGTGATGATAATCACACCGTTCGAAGCGCGCGAACCATAGATGGCCGTGGCCGAAGCATCCTTCAAGACGGTCATCGACTCGATGTCGTTCGGGTTGACCGAAGCCAGCGGGTTCCCCATGCCCGAGCCACCTTCGCTCGTCACGGGCACGCCGTCAATGACGATAAGTGGGTCGTTCGAGGCGTTGAGCGAGGCGTTACCGCGGATGCGAATCGTGGCACCCGTACCCGGCTCACCCGAAGCGGGCGTCACGAGCAGACCCGGCACCTTACCCATCATCAGCTGGTCGGGCGAGGTCACGGCACCACGGTTGATGTCCTCGGCCTTGATGGCCACCACCGAACCGGTCATGTCGTTCTTCTTCACGCCACCATAACCGATGACAACCACCTCATCGAGGGTCATCAGGTCCTCTTGAAGTGTTACGTTCTGCAAGGCACTCGACGAGGCCACCAACTCCACGGTCTGATAACCGATGTAGCTGATGGTAACGACCGCATTGCCATCTTTGACTGTCAGTACATACTTACCGTCGATGTCGGTAGTCGTACCGTTGGTGGTTCCGGCCTCGATAATCGTTGCTCCGATTACCGGCAGACCCGTAGCGTCCACCACGACGCCCTCTACCTTGTAATCACCCTTTTGGGCAAGTGCAAGGGAGGGGGAAACGATGCCCAAAAGCATCATTCCCAGGCACATTACGAGAATTTTTCTCATAGCACTTAGTGTTAGTTGATTAATTTATTTTAGGTATTTTGATTGTTTTCGAGTCCTAAGCCTCCTTTTTCGTGCGAATGCCGGCGACGGCTACGGCAGCGATGAGCAGCGCCACACCTGCCACGACAAGCATCATCACCTGCTCGCCGCCGACCCATTTCAGCAGCACCCCGCCCAGCAACGCAGCGATGATTTGCGGCAGGCAAATCGTGCAGTTGAACAGGCCGAGGTAGGCCCCCATCGAGCCGCCCGTGAGTGCGTTGGTCAGCAGCGCAAAGGGCATGGCCAGCATAGCCGCCCATGCGCAACCAATCAGCAGGTAGGAGATAAACAAGAGGTATTGGTCGGTGATAAAGAGGGTGGAGATAAAGCCCACGCCACCAAGCACCAGACTAAACGCATAGCCCGCCTTCACGTTGCGGAACAGGGGCAGCACCATGGCCCAGAGAACCGAGCCGATGGCCTGTACGGCAAACAACACGCCCACCCAGTCACCGGCAGCCTGATAGGCAGCCGAAGCTGTGTCACGCGTCTGCCAGATGGTCTCAGCGATGGCACCATTTGTGTAGGTCCACATGTAGAGGAAGGCCACCCACGAGAAGAACTGCACCAGACCAATCTGCCAGAAGGCCTTCGGAGCCTGCACGAGCAGCGTCACGAGGCTCTTCTTCTCCTCCTCGGCCTCCTCCTTCTCGGTCAGGTTGTGGAAGGCGGCATACTCGTGCGGCGGCATCTCGCGCACGGTCGAACCGGTGTAGAGCACACACAGAATCAGGATGGTGGCACCCACATAGAAGGAGTAGATGACCGAATCGGGAATCACCCCCTCGGGGGCGACGTTCGAGATACCGATCCAGGTGAAGAGATAGGGGAAGAGGTAGCCCACGAGCGAGCCGGCGTTGCACAGCATGCTCTGAATCGAGTAGGCTTTGGCCTTTTGTCGCTCGTTGACCATGTCGCCCACCATCATCTTGAAGGGCTGCATCGCCATATTAATAGAGGTGTCGAGCAGCATGAGCATCACCAGTCCGAAGGCCATGGCCATCTTGACGGTCAGCCCCAGCGAGCCGGCATTGGGCAGGAAGGCCATCACGGCTACGGCCACCAACGCTCCGGCATAGAGGTAGGGCTTGCGACGCCCCCAGCGGCACCAGGTCTTATCGCTCCAAGTGCCGACCAGCGGCTGGACAATCATCCCCATCAGCGGGGGCAGAATCCAGAAAAAACTCAAATCGTGGGGGTCAGCACCGAGTGTTGCAAAGATGCGGCTGACGTTGGCGCTTTGCAGCGCATAGGCAATCTGCACACCGAAGAAGCCGAAGCTCAGGTTCCACAGCTGCCGGAAAGACAGGTCGGGTTTTCTCATCTGTTAGGTTACAATTAGTCAGTTTTCGGTTTTTGGCATACAAAAATAGAAATAGGTCGAGAAATCGCCAATTCCCTTCCGACGAACGGCACGAGCAAAACGACGAATGGTAAAATGCAACGGACGAAACAGGCTCGCGCAGCCTCCATTCGAGCAGAAAAGAGAAAAATATTTGCAAAAACCACAAAATCTACCTACCTTTATTCTTCGAATTGACCCTTCTGACCGATGAAACGCACAACGCTCACCACCCCGATGGTCATCCATCTTTTCGCGGCAGCCCATGCCGCCATTGCCGTCGTGAGCCGTCTGGTGAACTATGTCGACGACGTGCCGCTCACGGTCCTCACCGTCGCTCTGATTGTCATCATCGCCCTGCGCCACCACCTCCAAGCCGAGCTCATTGCCATCCTCTCGCTCGTCGGCACCTTCGCCGGCTACTTCCTCGGCAGCTACGGAGCCCGCATGGTTGCGTTGGTCGTCAGCGACCCCATCATCGCCTCGGCCCTCACCACGGCCCTCTTCACCGAGTTGCTCGGCTGGGCCGTCTATGCCTTTGCCCGCTTCCGACGTGCCCACCAAGAGGTGCAACCCCATTGGACTCCTCCCCTCTCGCAGATTGTGGCCCTCGCCTCACTCATTCTGCTCTTCCGTATCTCCTACACACTGATTTTCAGCTCTGAGTACTACCTGCAAACGGGCATCTACACCGAATTTCGCCAACTCTTCGGCAACAAGTTCGCCCTGCTCGTACTGCTCTGCGGCAACGTATTCTTTGCCAGCCTGCGCCGACGCGAGCCCTTCGGACACCCCGAGTTGCGCCACCTCGGCACTCTCCTGCACATCGTCGGATTCTCGCTCGTGGTATCGCTGCTGGTCTATTTCAACTTCCCGATTGGCAACGAGCGCACCTTTTTGCTCCTCCCCTTCCTGCGCCTCTATGCCGTCATTCTCCTGGCCGACATCATCCTCTACGCCCTCTTCAAACTCGTCGCCTACCTCTTCATCTCGAAGGCCGAGTTGCGTAGCGAGCGCGGCAAGAAACACCTCGCACAATTCCAATACAACAAGTTGAAGCTGCAAATCAACCCCCATTTCCTCTTCAACTCGCTCAACATTCTCGACTTCCTCGTGCAGGAGCAGGAGACCGAACGCGCCACGGCCTTCATCCGCAAGCTGGCCGACTGCTATCGCTACATGCTCAAAACCGAGGAGGAGCCCCTCGTCTCGCTCGGCGAGGAGTTGGAGTTTGCCCACAAATATACCGAATTGTTGCAGGAGCGCTTCACCAACGGCTTCTCGGTATGTTATGAGGTGCCGCCGGCCGCCCACGCGCGGTTGGTCATCCCCTGCTGCCTGCAACTGCTCATCGAGAACGCCACGAAACACAACGTCATCAGCACCGAGCGCCCGCTGACGGTCACGATTCGCGCCGAGGGTGACACGCTGACGGTCACCAACAACCTGCAACCGCGCCTCAGCACCCACACCTCCACAGGCATGGGGTTGAAACACATTCGCCGGCAGTACGAAGATTTGGCCGGCCGCTCCATACGCATCGAACCAACCGAAACCGAATACACTGTCCAACTACCGCTCTTATGAACCGTTACAATGTCTTGATCATCGAAGATGAGGTGCCGGCACAGGCCAACCTGCAACGCATGCTCGAAAAGAGCCACCCCGACCTGCAAGTGGTCGGTGTATGCAGCTCGGTGCAGGGGGCGGTCGCCTGGTTGCAGCAGACAACCCATCGGGCCGACATCATCTTTATGGATGTCGAGCTCGAAGATGGCATGTGCTTCGATATTTTCCAGCAGGTGGAGGTGCGTGGCAAGGTCATCATCACCACGGCTTATGACAACTACGCCGTCAAGGCCTTCCGCGTCAACAGCGTCGATTACCTGCTCAAACCCATCGACCCCGAGCAGCTGCAAGCGGCCATCCAACGCTGTCGGCAGGCCGCTGTGACCCCGTCACACCCCGCCTTCGACCTCGAATCGTTACGACGGGCCCTGACCCCCGAGGGGGCCAACAACTACAAACGACGTTTTGTGGTGAAATTTGGCGACCGTCTCTCGGTCATCGACATTGCGCAGGTGGCCTACATCTACGCCGAGGATAAGAGCACGCACCTGGTGACCAACGAGCAGCGCAGCTACATCCTCGATGCGTCGCTCGACACGGTCTCCGAGCAGCTCGACCCCACGCGCTTTTTCCGCATCTCGCGCCACTGTACCGTAGCCGTCGAGGCGATTTCAGGCATCTCGAAGCACCCCTCCAATCGCTTGAAGGTGACCCTCAACCCGAAACCCGATTTCGAGGTCTTCGTCAGCCGTTCGCGCACGACCGATTTCCTGGCCTGGCTCGAAGGGCGGTAGCACCTTGTGCGGCGATCCGCATCATTGCCTCAAACGAATCACTCACTCACCCGCACCTGCGAAGGGGAGATTCCGAAGCGTTTTTTGAAGCATTTGCTGAAATAGCGCGGGTCGGAGAAACCCACCATGTAGCTCACCGTCATGATGTCATAGGTGCCGCTTTGCAGCAACTGATAGCCCCGTTTCAGACGCATGTCGCGAACAAACTCGACGGGCGTGAGTCCCAGAAGGGTTTTGACCTTGTTGTAGAAGGTCGAGTGAGCCATATTCAGTGCGAAGGCATACTCCTCGATGGTCATCTCCGCGCGGTCGATATTCTGCTCGATAAGCGCCATCAGCGCCCGAATAAATTGTTCGTCAGACGACATGCGCGGAGCATCGCCTTCGGGCGTCAATCGATCCCCCGCAGCAAAGTGGTTGCCGGTCAGTTGCTCGCGCAACTGTTCGCACAGCTGGCGATGACGCTCCAACAGGTGGCGGATACGCACTTTGAGGTAGGAGGCGACGAAGGGTTTGGTGATGTAGTCGTCGATGCCCTGCTCCAACCCCTCGATGCGGTCGTCGAGCGACGATTTGGCCGAAAGGACAATGATGGGCAGGTGACACAACTCACGATTCTCCTTGATTTGGCGCACCATCTCCAACCCATCCATCTCGGGCATCATCACATCGGTCAGAATCAGGTCGGGGAGGTGTTCGCGGGCCGCCTGCAACCCCTCTGCACCATTTGCGGCGGTGAGGATGCGGTACTCGGCCGAAAGAATATCGCGCAGCAGGTCGCTCAACTCGCGATTATCCTCGACGATGAGCACCTTCGGTTGCTCGGCACGCGGCTCGGCAGAGGCAGTCGCCGGAACGGCAAGGGCCTCCTCCCCTACACGCGGAGTGTCGCCCAAAATCAACTCGGCATGGGGCATTTGCTCGTAGTGGTTGCGATCGATGGGGATGCTTACCGTGAAGCAGGAGCCCACCCCCGGGGTGCTTGCCACCGCAATACGGCCTCCCATCAGGTCGATGAGCTCCTTGACGAGCGACAAACCGATGCCCGACGAGGGGAAGTTCGTGGCGCCTACGATATTCTCGAAACGACGGAAGAGTTTGGCCTGCATGCGTTCATCCATGCCGATGCCCTCGTCGGAGACCACGACTTCCAGAATACCCCCCCCCTCAACATTCTCAACAACCTGAATATCAATCGATACACCCCTTCCTTCGGGCGTGTATTTGAAGGCATTGGAGAGCAGGTTGAAGCAAATTTCCTCCACCTTGTCGCGGTCGATCCACCCCATCACGCCACGCTCGGGCAGGTTCAGTGTAAAATCGTTGCGCTGGCGCAGAGCCATCGGACGGAAATTTTCGGCAATTCGCTCCGTGAGTACCCCCACATCACACCGTTCAATGAGCAGGCGCATCTTGCCATTTTCAATTTTGCGGAAGTCGAGAATCTGGTTAATCAGTCGCAACATGCGCTGCGTGTTCTGCGAGACGATTTGCAGGTGATACCGCCCGCGCTCCGAGAGGGTTTCGTGTTGCAGCACCTCGTCGACGGGCGAGGCGATGAGCGTCAACGGTGTGCGCAGTTCGTGCGATACGTCGGTGAAGAAACGCAGTTTGATGTCTGTCATGTGTTGTTCGACATCAATCCGGTTGCGCAGGCGGAAGATGTGCAGACGCAGCTGAATTGCTCCCAAGAGGAGGGCCAGCGTCACCACAATCAGCAGCACGATGGCCAGCGGTGTCTCCCAGAAGGTGGGCAGCACTGCAACCTTCAACGTGCGCAGATTCTCGACCCACACACCGTCGCTATTGGTCGAGTAGACCTCAAAAAAATATTCGCCCGCCGGCAGGTTGGTGTAGGAGGCTATCGGCTGTCCTTTGCTGTGGTGCCACTCCGTCTCCAACCCCTTCATGCGCCAGGCGTAGCGCAACCCGTCGCGATCGGCATAGTCGAGTGCCGCGACACTCAGCTGGATGTCGCGCTGATGGGGGTGCAGCTCCAAGCAATCGAGATGGTCAATCATCCGCTCCTCGCCCGTATTTTGAATCGTGAGCGACGAAAGAGCAATCGGGGGCACATAGTCGCTCTTTTTCAAGGAGCGTGTCTGGAGGTAGGCCAGTCCGTTGGCCGTACCCACCACCAGATGGTCGCCATGAAAGACCGGACGGGCTTCGGTGTAGGCGTGACGCACATCGCCATAGTGCTCAAACTCATGGCTGCGGGGGTTGAAGCGGTCGATGGCATTCTCGTAGATAATCCAGAGCATCCCCTGACCATCTTCGACCATCGTATGCGAGAGTTCCGAACTCAAACCATCCTTGCTGCTGTAATTATGGAAGCGGATGTGTTCGGTCAGGAGTTCCTCCGAGAGAATGCGGCTGACGCCCCCCGCAAAACTCATCACATAGCTGTCACCCCGACTGTCGGTAAATATCGAGTGTACGTCGTTGGCCGGCAGACACGACGACTCGTTCGGTTGCAGGTAGTTGCGGTAGAAACGTATCGCACGCGGGTCGTCGAAATCGGCTGCAAAGGTGACCAATCCGGCCGTTGTACCCACCAAGAGAACCCCCTGGCGCTCGACGATTTGGCGCGTGTTGTAGCACTGCTCGATGGGCCAATTCGTCAACTCGTTGCCCGCATGCAGAAAGCGAATCTGCCCCGCGTCGTCGGACTGAATGCAGTTGATACCCCCGCCATAGGTGCAGACCCACAGTCGGTTGTGACTATCCTCGAAGAGGTCGTAGATGCTGTTGCCGCTGAGGGAGTAGCGCTCCATCGGGTCGTGTTGATAGCGCGTCACCCGATAGGCCTGCTCGTTGATGGGGTCGAGACGCACCAGGCCGTGCAGACGGGTACCCATCCAGATGGCGCCTTTGTGGTCCTCGAAGAAACAGTAGACATTGCCCTCGAAGCGGCAGGGGTGTTTGCGGATATGCCCATCCGGTGCGAGGTAGCCGGCCAGCGTCTCGTCGGCATTGTAGATGCGAATGTAGCCCTTCTTGGTCGCCACCCACAGACGCCCGTTGAGGTCGTTCATCAACGCACGGGTCTCGAAATTCTTGTCGAGGTTGCGGTGCCGAATATTGGCGGCCGAGAAGGAGAGCCGAAAGAGGCCCGAGACTCCCGTATACCACAGGTTGCCTTGGCGGTCGAGGTAGGAGAAAATGATGGCCGGCGAAAATTTGGTTGCGGGCTGCTGCATCTCGGCGCAGTAGGGTTGCAGGCGTTTCGTCTTGCGGTCGAACCACCCCAACCCGCCTCCACGCGGCATCACCCACAGAGTCCCCTGCCAATCCTCGAAGCAGAGCGTGGTGTTGGTGGCCGAGGTGGTCGGAATATCCTCGGGTGCAGTGACGAGGTGCTGCATCTCCCCCGTCGCAGGGTCGTGTCGCACCACGCCTACCTTGTCGGTGTGCATCCAATGATTGTGGTGTTTGTCGCAGTAGAAATCTACGACGTTGCTGCTGCCGCAGCCGCTTTGTGCCGGATCGAGGTGGGTGAAGTGGCGCCGATAGGGGGCATAGAGCAGCAGACCGCGGTCGGTACCGAGGGCAATCTGCTCCGCATCGACGGCCCGCAGGAAGTGGGCACTCTGAATCGCGATGGGCAGCTGCTCCCACTCGAAACTCCGCTTGGCAGGGATAAAGGTGGCCAAACGGCCGTTGGCGGTCACCAGATAGATGCGTTCGGCACAACTCGTCGCCACCAATATCGCCCCCTCCTTTTCGGGAATCGGGATGCGCTCGCCGAGTTGCACCAGGGCGTTGTCGGTCACAATCCACGGACGGCTCCCCGTCGGATGCACCACATCGACCACGCGCCGTGCGCCCAATCCACCCTCGTCAGCCGCAAAGGGGAGTTCGACCATTCCCTCCCGCGTGGCGGCATTGAAGCGACGCTCGTCGATGTACAGAAGACGGTCCTTTGTCGTAATGTAGGTGGTGCTGTCGGCGCAGCAGAAGATGTTTCGAATCGGGCTTTGGGGCTCCTGCATGCGCAAGTGGTAGAAGCGCTCTTCGCGCGGATTGAAGAGGTAGCCGTTGTGGTCGTAGTCGAGACACCAGATGTTGCCGCTCCGATTCTCACGAATCATCAGCAGACGATTCGAGGTCATCACACACTCCTCGCCCGGGTAAGTTTTGTAGTTCTTGAATTCGTAGCCGTCGAAACGATGCAGCCCGTTCCAGGTCGCAAACCACAAAAAGCCGCGTGCATCCTGACAGATGTCGGTCACCATGTGTTCGGAGAGGCGGTAGGAGTAATCCTCCATGCCGAGTTGCGACTGCGCCACCGCATGCCCGACCCCTGCGAGCAGGCACCATGCACCAAAAAAAAGTCTTCGCAACATCGGTTTCATCACGGATGGGATTTACGCATCAGACAAAGATACACATTTGTTTGTAAATTCGTCGATTTGCGTCCTCTTTTTTTTGCAGCAGCCCCGTTTCCCGACGAAAGATGCGCTATCGGTGTCAGTTTTACCGTCCCTGCATCGACGCCAGAAAGGCCTCGGCACGCGCCAAATCCTCGGGCGTATCAATACCGATGGTCTCCATCTCGGTGACGCCGACACCTATTTTATAGCCATTCTCCAACCACCGCAGCTGTTCGAGCGACTCGGCCACTTCGAGCGACGACTGCGCGAGCGCCGTCACCGCCCGTAAAGCCTCGGTGCGGAAGGCGTAGATGCCGATGTGCTTGTAGAAGGTGTGCTTGGCGAGCCACTCCTCGCGCGGCACATTGCGCAGGTAGGGAATCACCGAACGCGAGAAGTAGAGAGCCCGATGCGACGCATCGACCACCACCTTCGGAGAGTTGGGATTTTCGAGAGCGGCCAATCCGTCGGCCTCCGTAAAGGGTTTCACGAGCGTGGCAATGTCGGTGGCGGGGTCGTCGAAACACCCTTTCAGTGCTTCGAGTTGTGCAGCCCGAATGAAGGGCTCGTCGCCCTGCACATTGACCACCACGTCGAACGATGCACCCTGCTTGCAGTAGGCCTCCCAGCAACGGTCCGTACCGCTGCGGTGCTCGGTCGAGGTCATCTCGACCTTGCCGCCAAAGGCCTTCACGGTTGCGTAGATACGCTCGTCGTCGGTAGCCACCACCACCTCGTCGAGCACCCCTGCAACCTGCTCATAGACCCGCTGAATCACCGGCTTTTCCCCCAGCACGGCCAGAGGTTTCCCCGGGAAGCGGGTCGATGCATAGCGAGCCGGAATAATGGCGATAAATTTCATAGGCACACGTTTTTAGAGCAGTGCAAACTGCAATACCTCGTTGTTCGTTTTCACATAGTGGAAGGTCAGGCCCTCGATATAATCGGCCTTAATCTCGGCAATATCCTTGCGGTTGTCCTCCGAGAGCAGAATTTCGGTGATACCGGCACGCTTGGCCGCCAAAATCTTCTCCTTGACCCCTCCCACGGGCAGCACACGGCCACGCAGCGTCGTCTCGCCCGTCATGGCGATGCGCTCCTTGATTTGACGCCCGGTGAAGGTCGAGGCAATCGAGGTCACCATCGTGATGCCGGCCGAGGGGCCATCCTTCGAGATGGCACCTTCGGGAACGTGGATGTTGATGTCGCATTTCTCGAACTGCTCGGGGTCGATACCCAACTCCTTGTGGTGGGCCTTGACCCACTCGAAGGCAATCGTCGCCGACTCCTTCATCACCGTGCCGAGGTTACCCGTTAAATTGATGGTACCCTTGCCCGGAGTCAGCACCGACTCGATGTAGAGGATATCACCCCCCACCTCGGTCCATGCCAGGCCGGTCACGACACCCACCATGCCGCCCACCTCATACGCATCGTTGAGGAACTTCGGCATGCCGAGCACCTGTTCGACATCGGCCGACGTAAATTCGGCCTTCGGTTGCTCTTCGAAGGCAATCTGCTTGGCACGCGCACGCGCCAATTTGGCCAGCTGCTTGTCGAGCGAACGCACACCCGCCTCGCGCGTGTAGCCCGCAATAATCTGCTCCATCACCTCGGCCGAAAGGGTCATCGCCTCGGGAGCGATGCCGTGTGCCTCGCGCTGCTTTTGCAGGAGGTGCTCCAACCCGATGTGCACCTTCTCCTCCATCAGGTAGCCCGGAATGTTAATCATCTCCATACGGTCGCGCAGGGCCGGAGCGATGTTCTGGATGTTGTTGGCCGTAGCGATGAAGAGCACCTTCGAGAGGTCGTACTCCATGTCGATGTAGTTGTCGTGGAAGGTGGTGTTCTGCTCGGGATCGAGCACCTCCAACAATGCACTCGACGGGTCGCCGTGGTTCGAAATCGAGAGTTTGTCCACCTCGTCGAGGATGATGACCGGATTCGACGAACCGCACCGTTTGATGGTCTGAATGATGCGGCCCGGCATCGCACCGATGTAGGTACGACGGTGACCGCGAATCTCCGACTCGTCGTGCAGACCACCGAGCGAGATGCGCCCGAACTTACGACCCAACGCCGCCGCCACCGACTTGCCGAGCGAGGTTTTACCCAC